>CAMVGV010000030.1 GCA_947167135.1 uncultured Lachnospiraceae bacterium | reverse complement strand
GGACTACAAGGTAAAGAAGGGTGAATTCAGCTACGACAAGACCTCAAAGACCGTGTCCTTCAGCGGAGGTAATCTGAACGGAAGCCGAAAGCTTAACTGAGAGCATCGCTCCCGTAATCCTAAAGCGTCAGCGAAAAGACCACCCAGGCCAATATGACCTTTACCACTGATGTGACCTCCGGAGAAAATTCAAAAGTTCAAAGAGTATAAAAAGCGCCATTCCAAATCTATAGTTGGGATGGCGCTTTTGGTGGTATAATCAAATTACGCAATGATTTATTTATGCACAGATCCTAAGGTTATCAGGAGTCTGTATTATTTCAGGAGGACAAGGACATGGGGACATATGTAAATCCGAATAATGAGAGTTTCAGTTCGGATTCACACAGCAGCATATATGTTGACAAGACAGGAATGTTGTCTATCCTGAACAGTGCCCTCGGAGGAACTAAACGCTATTTCGCTGTCAGCCGTGCAAGACGTTTCGGGAAATCCATGGCAGCCGGGATGATAGATGCGTATTACAGCAGGGGGTGTGATTCAAAAGAGCTTTTCGCACCTTATGTAATCGCAAAAGATCCGGAGTTTGGGGAACACCTGAATAAATACAACGTCCTCCACTTTGATGTAGCGACCTTTTTTAATGCCGCGAAAACTCCGGATGATATTATTTCCAAGATGGACAGAAGACTTCTCCGGGAAATGATTGAAGAGTTCCCGTATCTGGAGAAGCTGAAACCGGAGGATACGGCAGAGGCAATAGATCTGGTATTTAAAAATGACGGCATCCGCTTCATCATAATCATAGATGAGTACGACTGTATTGTCAGAGACGATCCTGAGAATTCAGAACTTATAAAGAACTATCTTAAATATCTCCGGGGCTACTTTAAGACAGAGGAGTCAAAGAAGTTCCTCGCTCTTGGGTACATCACGGGTATACTTCCCATTAAGAAGGTTGACGGAGAATCTGCCCTCAATAACTTTAGTGAGTACACTATGACGGATCCCGGGGAACTGGTCGGATATTTTGGATTTACGCAGACTGAAGTAGATAAAGAATGCAGAATCCATAACCGGAATATGGAGGAGATCCGGGACTGGTATGACGGATACTACATGTATTCTGATGCTCCGGAAAAAAACGCTGAAGAGGGTAATGATTATGAAAACGGCAGTGTGCGAATAATAAACAGCCGGTACCAGAGGCTGCATCACATCTACAATCCAAACTCTGTTGTGGAAGCTTTGATGAGGGGTCCCCTGGTTTCTTACTGGAAAAACACCGGTTCTTTCGGTTCCTTAAGAAAATTCATCACCCTGAATTATGCAGGGCTTAAGGAAGACGTGGTATTTATGCTGTCGGGAGGGCGGAGAAAGGTTAATATCAACAACTTCCAGAATGACCTTGTACAGTTCAAAAAGAAAGACGATGTCTTAGCCTGCCTCATACATATGGGATATCTCGGATATGACGCTTATACAAAGGAGGCGTTTATTCCTAACCGCGAGGTGGCGGAGGTCTTTCAGAGCGCCATAGAGACCGGGGACTGGGATGATGTGAGTGATGCGCTGGAAAAATCAGAAGATCTCTTAATTGCCACCATAGCCATGGATGAAAGGAAGGTTGCAGAGATAATCTCCGCATCCCACCAGGACTACGCATCCATCATAAACTTCCATGATGAGAATGCACTTGCCGTAGCTATAATGATAAGCTACTATACTGCCCGTGCTGACTACCATGTGATAAGGGAGCTTCCTGCAGGGCGTGGCTTTGCGGATATTGCCTTTATACCGAAAAGGGAGGGCGAGAAACCGGCCCTGATAGTGGAACTGAAGTGGAACAGAAGTGCCAGGGCTGCCATAAAGCAGATAAGAGATAAGAATTATACCGGAGTCCTGTCAGGATATAAGGGGGATATTCTCCTCGTCGGCATCAACTACTCAAAGAAAAGCGGTAAATACAGCTGCAGGATTGAGAAATCGGCATTGTAAACATCCATACACTACATATTCCGTATAACCGGACTGGATACCGATGACAAGGATATGATATACTGCCAATATGTTTCAGAGGTTATGTAAGTTCATCAGTCTTACCATTCCGGCAGTAATTCTCCTGTCACTGTCTGTATATGCTTCCACCGAGAAGTCCACAGCGTATTTTGTGCCGGAGTATAATGGCTTCAAGTCATATGAGAGAGGAGTTCTTGAGAACGGGCACTGTATCTTTCATAAAAATACAAGGCAGTATGAGCTGCAGAAAATGGCGAAGACCACAACGAACGGCTTCAGAAGGGTAAATAAGCGATTCCTCGTTGCTGTGGGTACACGCTTCACGGATAAGGTGGGGCAGTATATCACCATCGTATTAAAGAACGGTACCGAGATTCCCTGTGTGGTGGGTGATATCAAGGCAGATGAGGATACCGACAAAAGCAATACCTTTTCAGAGAACGGGTGCTGCTCCGAGTTTATCGTTGATATCAGGAGATTAAACGAGAATGTCAGAGATCACGGGGATGTTTCGGATATCAGGAAGTCCTGGGATTCCCCGGTTTCCATTATCATAGTCCATGATGAGAATGTCTTTTCCTGACCGGATCATTTAGATTTTTCAGTTACGTTCTGTCAGGCTTGCGAACAGGTATCCGGCCGGGTCTTCAGGTACAAGCGCATCTGGTTTTCATTCAAAGGACATATACTCCAGAAATAAGCGGTTAAATTTTTCGTCGGACGAGAGATACAGCTCTTTACTTATTTTCCTAATCCTTTCGAAAGCCGTTCTTCCTTTTTTGGGATTCCGGAGGAAGGAAATAAGGCCGGAGAGGGAGGTGTTCCCTTTTGCCTCGCATTTTCCCATTAATCCATCAGGGATCATGCCGATCTCTGCTGCCTTTGAAGTGTCAAGTGAATGTCCGAAGCCCCCGGAGATATAGAGCCTGTCGATATCATTATATCCTGCCCCGTAGCGTTCGAGAAGGATCTCCAGGCCGGCTCTCACTGCGGACTTCGCCAGCTGGACCTCCCTTATATCGTCCTGTGTAAATACGATGGGCTCACCGGAAGCGTTCTTAGACAGAGGATAGCCTGAATCAAAGAACAGATCGGAAAGAAGCCCCGTTTCATCAATTATCCCATTTCCAAGGAGCTCCGCAGTGGTCTCGATAACTCCGGTACCGCAGATGCCTACTGGAGGGAGAAGACCTCCTACTGTCTCAATCCCCGGCTTTCCGTCTCTTATCGACACCTTTGAAATCGCACCTTTAATACTTCCCGTTCCCCACTTGATATTGCCGCCCTCAAAGGCAGGACCTGCCGCAACGGAGGTAACGAGAAGCTTACTCTCGGTTCCGACCGCCATTTCCCCGTTGGTACCCAGATCTAAAAATAAACAGGGCTTTTCTCTTTCCTGAAAGCAAAGGGAAAAAAGTCCCGAAACAATATCCGCTCCGACGAAGGCTGAGATCCCGGGAAGAATGGTCACGGGTATCCTCTTTAGATCATCAGGGAGCTTCTCCTCAGAAAGAAGAGTGCCAAGCAGCAGTTCCTCATGATTTATGTTAACCGGAGTAAAGGGGTGGCTGCCAAGAGCGGAGGTGTCATATCCGCGGAGGATGTGGAGCATTGCGGTATTTCCTGCTATTGCGATCCTCTTTATTTCGCCGTATTCAGGCTTATTATCATTGATAAGGGCAGCCATTTCCGTAGAGAGCTTTGAAGAGATAAGCTTCTTTAGTTCACTGCCTGCGCCCTTTGCCGCAGCATCAATCCTTGATATCACATCTGTTCCGTATGCTCTTTGGGGATTTTCTGAGGTGCGGCAGCAAAGCACATTGCCTTGATTTATGTCAACCAAGGCCAGAGCCAGAGTTGTTGTTCCTATATCAATAGCAATGCCGTATTCCGCCTTACTGAAAACGTTTTCTGGGACTGCTGTTTTCTCATTGTCCTCAGGCATACCGTCAGAGTCTGCGTATATTCCATTATTTACAGGCATACCATCAGGATCTGCAAGGATCTCTTCTCCGCTGTATATAAGCTCAATAGTGATGTCATCATTGAGAGAGGCGCGGCAGGCAAGGCGGCAGCCATTTTCAAGTTCTTCATCCGAAAAAACGGCTCTGTCTGCAGCAGTAATATCAAGCCTTCCGGATAAGAGCCGTACACCGCATTTCCCGCAGCGGCCCTTTCCACCGCAGACCGCGGCCAATCCTATGCCTTCACTTAGAAGCAGTCTGTAAAGTGAAGCGCCCTTCTCCGCAGACAGAGAATATTCTTTTTCTCGTGTTATTACTGTAATATGCATAAATTGTGAAAAGATCCTTCGCTACGCTCAGGATGACAAAAAGGCTCCATAAACTGTGTCCCGGACGGATAACTGTTTTTTGAGCAATCAGCACGATTCGCTTAGCGAATCCGAGGCTTATAAATTTTGCGAGTGCGAAGGCCGCTCTTGCGATGAATAAAAAAATGATTCAAAAAACAAAATACGCAAGAGCGGAACGGCGCCGAGCAAAATTTCGTCATAAGACGAAGGATGAGCTTAGCGAGATCGTAGCGCGAAAAAAACAGTTGTCCGGCCGGGACACAGGCGAGGGTGTATCCCGGTATAATATCCATCGCTGTGTAAAAGATCCTTCGTCGCTATCGCTCCTCAGGATGACATTAGTGGTGCGCTCAGGATGACAGTAAAGCTTAGGATGACATACTTCACTCCCCGCAGATCCTTTTTACGTGCTCCTGCACATAGTCGCCTCTGCGGCGGTAGAATTCCTTAAGTCCCTCTGCCTCTGAGAGAAAGTGATCAAGATCCATCCTGTCCCCGTAATAGCGCCTGTAGAAGCCCTCCATTCCGGGAGACATGGCGGAAACAAGTCTGTCAATTTCCTTATCGGTCCTCGCCGGGTCAAAAATCGTGGTCCGCAGCTCCTCCATACGCTTAGCAAATCGATCCCTGAATAAAGGGCTTTTAATAAGCGATTTCATTATGTAATTCTTATTAAGAACCTCGGACAGGGTATCCGCGTCATACTTATCCTTTTCCATGGAAACGGAATTAACGTCAAAGAGCATCCATCTCCAGCGGCAGTCACCGTAGGCACCGTCCTCCTTTTCCTTTGTGCGCCACAGGGCAAAGTTGCTTCCCGGCCAGTCATTCGTGTGCTCAATATAGATATTTACCGCGAAATAGTCGATAAGGCTGTCCATATCCACCATTTCACATAAGGTCTCAAATTCCCTGTCCTTGGAAAAATCGGTGTTTGTGATAAAGGAATTCAGCTTGTCATAGAGCTCCTTATCCTCAGGAGAACCAACCTTCACAAGGTCATTTTTAATCATAACGATGTTTTCCTCATTTACACCGTAGTGCCGGGCAATATAGTCCCGTCCGAATTCCTCCGAAAGCTGGTAAAGGCCGAAATATTCACCGTTTAAGAAAACAAAGCAGGGTCTGCTTGCAAGAGTGGCGATGTTCGTGTCAGCGGCCAGACCGGCAATAAGAGAGTCCTTAAGCTTGGTGTTGATGTCGTCCCCGCCACTGGAAAGAGCCAGCTTTTTCTGTTTCCTGACATTTCCGGGCACAATGCTCCCGAAGTTATCCCTGCCGTAGGAGGTGCGGGCGGTAAGCTTCAGGCTTTTCTGCGCAAAGCCCCGGGAGCCGCCGCCCTTTATCCGGGCACCCGCATCCGAGTCAAATAAAAGATCCCTGTCTTCATCAAAGAAGGAGAGGTGCGCCCTTCTTTCCCATTCCCTGCCGCGGAGGGAATAGTTGCCCGGGGTCCACCACCAGATATCGGCTTTGTCGTAGCTCTCTTCTTCATTATTGTCAATATATGCCTTGTATCTGTCTCCGAGCACATATATGCCCTTTTCATCCGAGAAGAGATCGGCAGGGTCAAAGATCAGGGATGCGATGGGGGTGTCATTATACTCAGGTCTGTTCTGAAATCCAACAAAAAAGCTCCTGTCTACGGATCTGCTGTATCTGCCCTTATCATCAAAGACCCGGGCTCTGATCACAGTTGCCTTATCCACCTTATAGTCAGGGAGGACATAGCGCAACGGAGCGGTATATGCGACGGAGATATCCTTGATGGCGGAATACTTATTATCCCCGGTGCTGCTGTCACCGATAAGAAGGGGCCCGGTATAGAGAAAAGATCCCTCATCCGGCTCGCTGCCGTCCAGGGTATAGTAAATTCTTTCACCGTTACCGCAGCTAATGGAGAGATAAAAGGGCTCATCAAAAAAACCGCTTTCCTCAGAAAAGAGGGGCTCATTAAGCTCCGGGAAGCCCAGCGCTTCTTTTGAATTTTCCTTATCCGGAGTGGGGAGAGTCCTGTCCCATTCCTTTCCCTCCCCTCTGGAAAATGAGGTATCGTAATCCAGAGACGGGAGATTCACGCTGTCCAGTATACTGCCGCTTCTGTCCGAAAGAACTATGGTGTCCCCGGCACTGAAGTTTAATGGCAGGGTAATGGTCAGAAAGCCGCCGGCAGGCACAATAAGGGACGGAAGGCAGTATTCCTTATCATAGGAGCCTCTGGAGATATAAAAGCCGGTGATATCCACGTCCCTGTCGGAGATATTCTTTAATTCCACCCAGTCGGGAGTTCTACCGTCATCATCATAGAGACAGCTTAAATTCGAGGTGCAGACTTCATTAAGGAATATGGCTGAAGAACTGTTATAAGACTCCAGGCCGGAAAGCGCCAGAAAGATAATGACCGCGCCGAATGCCGCGGTCAAAATCCGGATATATTTCGTTCTGTCCCGAAAAAGCCTCATATCAGAGCAGGATTACCTCTCTTCCCTGAAATAATTGGTTCCGAGGCTCTGTGGGGGCTGATCCTCGCGTTTATTTCTCATGCTGGTAATGATCAGTACTATCAGAGTGACAATGTAAGGGAGCATTTTGTAAAGCTCCTTCAATTCCATATGATCCATGCCTGTGGGCAGGTAGAGATACAGGATATACAGTCCGCCGAAGAGAACGGAGGACAGGATACCTATGTCAGGCTTCCAGATCGTGAAAATAACAAGCGCAATAGCAAGCCATCCACGGTCTCCGAAGGCGTCATTTGACCAGACGCCGCAGGCATAATCCATAACATAATATAGTCCGCCAAGGCCTGCGATCATACAGCCAATGCAGGTAGCAACATATTTGTACTTCGTAACATTTATTCCGGCGGCGTCCGCTGTTGCGGGGCTTTCTCCTACGGAACGGAGATGCAGTCCCATTCTGGTATGCTTAAACACATAGGCAGTCAAAAGCGAGATCACAACAGCTGTATAAGCAAGAAAACCGTAGGACAGGAATATCTTTCCGAACCAGCCGAGGGAACCCGCAAAGGGAAGGGATCTGCTGAAATAGCCGGAGGTGGCAGACAAGGCTATGGAGGGAACATCCGCTCCCGATATCTTTATAAGGGAACCGCCGAAGAAATTACCGAAGCCTATGCCGAAGGTCGTCATCGCAAGACCCGTTACATTCTGATTCGCCCTGAGGCTTACCGTGAGAAAGCTATACAGAAGCCCCATCAGAAGCGATCCCAGAAGTGAGCAGGCAAGGGGTATCATAATGGCAAGAGCCCCGTTCATTCCCTTTCCGGCGCAGCTCTGTTCATAGAAAAAGGAGCCGATGACACCGCTGATGCCTCCGACGTACATTACACCGGGAATACCAAGATTCAGATTTCCGGATTTCTCAGTTATGGTTTCTCCGCAGCTTCCGTACATAAGGGGTATTCCCTGCTGGATAGCTCTGGGGATAAAAGCAACTAGATCGATCATTTAATGTTTCTCCTTTCCGGTTCTGAATGAGATCCTGTATCTTATGAAGAATTCACATCCTATGATGAAGAAAAGCAATATGCCGGTCAGGATGTCGGCAAAGGACTGGTTGAGTCCGAAGGCCGTGGAAATCTCACTGGCACCCCTGTCCATAAAAACGATCAGGAAGCTGGTGGCTATCATTGCTATGGGATTGAATTTGGCGAGCCAGGATACCATAACGCCGGTAAAGCCCTGACTGTCCACGATGGTAGTGGTGACGGTGTGATTTATCCCGCCCACAAGCAGCAGTCCCGCAAGACCGCATATGGCTCCGGATAAAAGCATGGTCCTGACGATGACCCGTTCCACCTTTATTCCGGCATACAGGGCGGTATTCCTGCTTTCTCCGACTACCGCGATCTCAAAGCCGTGCTTCGTGTATTTCTGGTATATGTAAATAAAAGCCGTAACAATGACAGCAACTATTATCGGCAGGAGATATTTGTTTCCCACGTTAGGAAGCCAGCCCACTGCCGTATTCTGGTTTATGATACCTATTTTTCCGGAGCCCTTGGGAACCTCCCATACAATGATGTAATATGCAGTGAGCTGGATCGCGATATAGTTCATCATCAGGGTCGAAAGAGTTTCATTTGTGTTCCACCTGGCCTTTAATACAGCCGGTATCAGAGCCCATACGGCACCGGCGGCAACGGAGGTTATGACCATCAGAAGTATGACCATTCCGTTTGGCAGCTTCTCTCCGAAGCAGATCATACAGGCCGCGGACGCAAGACCGCCAATGAGAACCTGTCCTTCGCCTCCGATATTCCAGAACTGCATCTTGAATGCGGGGGTAAGTGCAAGGGAAATAATTAGGAGCACGGAAATATTCTGCAGGGTTATCCAGGTCTTTCTTTCCGAGCCGAAGGCACCGAGAAAGATGGAGCGGTAAATCTCAACAGGATTGTCCCCGGTAAACATGGCAATTATTCCGGAGCAGAGGATCAGTGCGGATATAATGGCAACCGCTCTTATGGTCCATTCCTTCCTGCGTGATACTGTGTCTCTTTTGACCACATGAAACAGTGGCTCCTTCTGCGTTTTTTCGGTCATTACGCTGCACCACCTTTCTTGGTCATAAGAAGACCAAGAGTATTTTTGTCTGTTGTCTCCGCATCAACTATACCGGATACCTCACCGTCGCACAGAACGAGTATCCTGTCCGCAAGCTCCAGAAGCACATCCAGATCTTCGCCGACATAGATCACGGCTGTGCCGCCTTCCTTCTGTTTATTAATGAGATCATAGATGGTATATGAGGAATTGATATCAAGACCTCTTACGGCATAAGCGGTCATAAGAACCTTCGGATGGGATGAGATCTCACGGCCGAGAAGCACCTTCTGGACATTTCCGCCGCTCAGCCTCCGGACCGGTGTTTCTATACTGGGAGTGATAACCTCGAGATCCCGGACAACCGTTTTGGCAAGCTCTCTCGGGGTCTTTCTGTCGGTGAAGAGCTTTGATTTTCCGGATCTGAAGCTTCTAAGCATCATATTATCCGCAAGATCCATATTTCCCACGAGACCCATTCCCAGTCTGTCCTCGGGAACGAATGAAAGTGAGATGCCCATTTCATGAATCTGTCTCGGATCCTTTCCTATGAGATCTACAGGCTCTTTATCATCAGGCTTATATAATACGCTGCCGGACTCAACCTTCTGAAGTCCCGCGATGGACTCGAGAAGCTCCTTCTGTCCGCAGCCGGAAATACCTGCGATACCAAGCACTTCACCCGAATTCGCCGTGAACGAAACATCCTTCAGCTTGTATATTCCCGCAGGATCCTTTACCGTAAGCCCTTTAACCTCGATCCTGGGCTTTACATTCACGGGTTTTTTCCTGTCAATATTCAGGAAGAGATGACGGGCGACCATCATCTGGGTCATCTGCTCCTCATTTGATTCTGAGGTGATCATATCACCGATAAATTCGCCCTTTCTCAGGATGGCAACCCTGTCGGATATTGCCTTTACTTCATGAAGCTTGTGGGTAATGATGATTATGGATTTGCCATCAGCCTTCATATTCCGCATTACCTTAAAAAGCTTCTCCGTTTCCTGCGGAGTGAGTACTGCCGTGGGTTCGTCAAGGATCAGGATCTCCGCACCCCTGTACAGTACCTTCACTATTTCGACCGTCTGCTTTTCCGAAACCGAAAGATCATATATCTTTTTCTGGGGATCCACTTCAAATCCGTATTTGTCGCAGATCTCCTTTATCTTTTTCTCGGTATCCTTCAGATTAAGCCTTCCCTCCAGACCCAGCACTATGTTCTCCGCTGTGGTCAGAACATCGATAAGCTTAAAATGCTGATGAACCATACCGATCCCGAGATCAAACGCATCCTTCGGCGATTTAATGATAACGGGCTCGTCATTGATATAGATCTGTCCGGAATCAGGATAGTAGATCCCTGCCAGCATATTCATAAGGGTCGTCTTACCACTTCCGTTTTCCCCCAGAAGTGACAGGATCTCTCCCTTTTTGATATCCAGATTGATATTTGAATTAGCTATGACCGAACCGAAGGTTTTTGTGACTCTCCTGAATGAAACCGCTGCTTCGCTCATCTCCCTTTGATACCTCTCCTTCCTAAGCTCCAAGGTATTGCTGCTCTTTTTAAATAAAGGGCGGCCATAAAGCCGCCCCATAAACCAAAGCGTTAATATGCTGTGTCAAGAAGTGTGATACCGTCAACATTTACATTGAAGAACGGAGCCGATCTGAAGTCTGCACCGGATTCGTCAAAATATCCGTTAACAATAACTTCATGATCGGGAGTATAGTCGGCATCCGTATCCACGTCAGCCTTATAGCTTGTGAGCTCCTTGCCCTCGACGGTAAAGGTCTTTGTATCAAATACGTGAATGGTTCCTGCTTCCAGATCTGCCTGAGCCTTTGCGATGGCATCGGCTGTTCCCTCAGCTGCTGCAGAGCCAAGGCTTGTGAGTTCAACAGAGCCTGTTGAAAGGTCACCGGTCCAATCTGCAGGAATAGTCTCACCCTTTTGAACAGCATCTATGATGTACTTGAAATAAGGTACCCAGTTGATCCTTGAGGAAACAATGAATGTCTTCGGGCAGGCACTTTCCGTTGAACCGTTATAGGAAATATCAGGAACCCCGGCTGTCTCACAGGCGGTGGGAGCGCCCATGGAATCGGCGTGCTGTGAGATAAGGACACAGCCGTGCTGGATAAGGGTATTTGCACCTTCTTTTTCTGCTGTCTCATCATACCAGGATCCGGTAAAGGTTACTTCCATTGTGACCGAAGGACATACGGACTTTGCACCGAGATAGAAGGAGGAATAACCGGAGATAACCTCGGCGTAGGTATAGGCGCCTACATAGCCCATCTTTGCCTGATCAGCGGTGATCTTTCCTGAATCTATCATTTCATTAAGCTTCATTCCTGCCGCAACTCCTGCAAGATAACGGCCCTGGAAGATGGTCGCAAACGCATTGTGATAATTGCTGAGGCCTTCCGTATGAGCCTTTGTTCCTGTAGCGTGGCAGAACTGGATATCGGGATACTCCTTTGCAGCCTCTATCATGTAATCCTCGTGTCCGAAGGAATCCGCAAAAACTATGCCGCAGCCGGCGTCTGCAAGCTCACAGGCTGCATCATAGCATTCCTGTCCCTCAGGAATACCGGTCTTTAATACATACTCGACTCCCGCCGCCTCACAGGCTTCCTTTGCAGCGTTGATAAAGTTGAGGTCGTAGGTTGAGTTTTCGTCGTGCAGGAAAATAAAGCCTACCTTCAGATCTGATGACGCGGTTTTTCCGGCATCTGCACTGTCTCCTCCACCATTGTCCTGGGCGGGTGCTTCCGCCGCAGCATCTCCGGCCGCACCGGTTCCGCCGCTCTCGGCACCTTTACCTCCGGCCGCACAGGCGGTCATGGAGATAACCATTGCTGCTGCCATTGTCAGCGCCAATAATTTCTTTAGATTTTTCATACCATATCCTCCCTGAAAAAAACTTATGGATGAACCATTTCACCCATACCTATATCTCAATGGATCGGCATACTTTCCTGAAGAAAGACTGCCTGCCAAGGATACACAAAAAAAAGGGTGCAGAACCAAGACCTTCGGATTCTCCACCACCTTGCAGAAAAAAACTTCTTCCAACATGACGCAGCGACAATCCACACACGTCATTTATTATTTCTATAAAAAAATTTTATCATGCTATATTTTTATTTGCAACTCAAATTTGTCCGCGGCGTTTGCCTCTTTAGGGGATAACGGGAGCATCATCCGTAGATCTTGGGTTCAAAGCCCTCTGCCTTCTTCTTAAGTTCATCACTTACACTGCCCCGGCTCTCTGCATCCGAAACGTCGGAAAGCAGCTCGCAGGCATCCATATAGTCATTCGTAAGTTTCCTGAGCCTGTAAGATAGATGGCAAAGTATCATCTCGATCTTCGGAGGATTCTTCTTAAAGATCTCCCGCATATAATCTGCATCGATACGTTCCAGAGTGGTGTCGTCCGCCATAACCACTGCTGTGGCACTGCGCGGGCAGTTTTCAAGAAGTGCCATCTCACCGAAAAACCTGTTCATGGGGAGCTTTGACAGGAGCTTCTCCTTCGGAGTTCCGTAATGCCTGTAGATCCCGATCTCGCCGTAATGTATGTCGTACATGCAGCTTCCGATCTCCCCCTCCTTAAAGATCACGGTTCCCTTATTATAGCTTTCCACATTATCGAAGAAACCCTCGGAGTGGGAGCTTCCCTCTATTTTTCTCAGAGCCTCCACGCTTTCCGCATCGGCAGACTTTTTATTCAGCTTATAGACGTTCACAAACTTCTTTATCTTATCAACAATGCTCTGCTTACGTTCCGCGGGATCGGCTCCGATTTGAAGCTCCTCGATGGTATCGCAGGCCTCGGTATAATCCGCGGTGAGCTCACGTATCCTTCTGCTCAGATGCCTCATCATATCCATGACCTTGTCCGGATCGGTCGCAAAATACTCAAGGATCTCTCCGGAAGGGATCTCCTCAGCCTTCACCTCATCCTCGGCAACGGCCGTGGCGCTCCTCGGATATGACTCTATCACGGCCATCTCCCCGAAATACTGGTCCTTTTTAAGCTCAGTGAGCTTCTGCTGTTCGGCGGAGCCGTAATTCACGTAGATACCCACTGTTCCTTCCGAGATAAGGAAAAAACTGTCTCCCCTTTCTCCCTCATGGAATATTACTTCATTTTTCACAAATTGTCTTTCTGTCATAGTCTCAATACACCTATCTAAACTGCTGTAAAAGAAATGCTCTCCCCCCTGGATAGTATTCCTGCATTAATCGAAATAGAATCAGCCTGAATCTATTTCGCCGAAATCAGTTTTTGTTATTTGATTATATACGTATTATTAACAAACAGCAAGTAACTCTTCTATAAGGATGTGTTTATCCTATCCTGAAATCGACTGGCAATTTACAGTACAGAGCTTCCCGTGATAAAATCAGAGGAAAAAGAGGATCGTTTTCCTTAAAGAATAAAACGGGCAGGATAAAGACATGCATACTATTCTTATAGTCAGTGACAAAGCTGATGAAGTGGAAGCTCTGAAAAGTGAGCTTGTAAACAAGCATTCCATAGTTGTGAAGGACAGGGGACAGACTGCCCTCGACTATCTGAAGAGAGCCGAGAAGCTGCCCTCTATCGTGATACTGGATCTTGATCTCACCTCCATGAAAGGGATAGACCTTCTCGGCTGGATAAAGGACTTCGGCAGGACAAAGGAGCTTCCCGTAATGGTGATCTCCGAAAAGAATACCCCTTCCTTTGAGCTTCAGGCCTATGTGCTGGGGGCTGTGGATTTCCAGACAAGACCCTTTGTAATCGCAACACTGGTAAGAAAAATAGAGATCCACCTTAAGATGATAGAGAAGAACGATTCCCTAGTCCAGGCAAATACCATGCTGGCAGGAAACAGCTCCTATCTCCAGAACGCCGTTACCATGTCAATGCAGAACGTGATGAACATGCAGCAGTTCATTGTCGGGATAATGACCAGCCTTATAACTAGAAAGGACGGTTTCACGGGGATCCATTCCATGAGGGTCGGACGTCTTATGCAGATACTGATGCAGGAAATGCTGAACCAGAAGATACTGTATCTCGAGCCTGAAGACCAGAATATCATAATCCTCGGATCGCAGCTATTCGATATGGGAAAGATCGGCGTACCGGACGAGGTTCTTTCAAAGGTGGGGAAGTACACCGATGAGGAATTTACGATAATGAAGAACCATACGCTCTATGCTGCGGAAGCTATCCAGAATTTCTCCTATCTTCTTCCGAACAACAATTTTGTTATGTACACATACCATATGTGCAGAAGTCATCATGAACGCTGGGATGGCAGGGGTTACCCCGATCAGCTGTCGGGGGATAATATCCCCATCCTTGCCCGCATGGTAGGTCTCTGCGATGTCTATGACGCGTTGGTTTCCGAGCGTCCATACAAAAAGCCCTTGAGCCACGGGCATGCCTGCGACATCATACAGGAGGGCAGGGGCACTCAGTTCGATCCCACGGTGGTGGACGTATTTATGCGTGTCCACACTCAGTTCCAGTCGGCATTTTTGCAGCAATGACAGCTCAGAGGATCTCAATGATCTTTAATATTTTGTATCTATTCAGAACCCTTCGGATTCTGAATAGATACTGCGCATTCGGCTAATTAAATCGTGCTTCGCACGATGAGCCGAATGCCATAATGCCTTGGTTTTCATACGTCACTTGCGGTTCCGCAAGTGACTGTTCTGAATAGTTACAATATTTTTTTCTTATCCTCCCTGCTAATGTATTTTATGACTGCCAGCAGCCTTTCATCGAGATCGTCGGAGGATTCCGGTATAAAGGAATACTCCTCGTTTATAAAATAGTCCACGCTGCATTTCAGGATATCGGTAATCTTTACCGTTTTTCCTTTATCTTTTTTCCTATACGGCAAAAATCCGGTTCCGACATTTCACTACCCCTCTCCCTCTTCTACATTATATCGGATGTCTGATAAAAGACGTGCCAAATGGCAGGACTAAAAAAACGTCAAAAAAGATCCTTCGTCGCTTTCGCTCCTCAGGATGACATTTGCCGGAAGCTGGTGCGAGAAGATCCTTCGTCGCTTTCGCTCCTCAGGATGACAGGAGTGGAGCGCTCGGGATGACAGTGGAATACAGGATGAGCATAGCGAAATGACAGGAGTGGGGTGCTCAGGATGACATCATTAAAATAGGATTGAAAGAAAGAGGCAAAATGGGCTACAATAACAGGGTGTATATTGAGGGGTGGAACAATAAGCCGTGGCAGTAGATCACGGGATCAGGAGGATTCATGGAGCTGCAGGAATTACGTGAAAAAATAGACGGAATAGACGAAAGGATAGTGTCGCTCTACGAGGAGAGGATGGCAGTCAGCGAGAGTATCGCGGGATATAAGATCGAAAAAGGGATGAAGGTCCTTGACAGAGAAAGAGAACGCTCGAAGCTTGAAAGACTGAAGACGCTTACCCACAATGATTTCAATGCCGGTGGGGTGACGAGGATTTTTGAGGATATTATGTCCGAGAGCCGGAAGAAGCAGTATAAAATTATGAAGGAAAGGGGTCTTGGAGAACAGACGGTCTTTGACTCTCCGGTTGGGACCGATGCTCTTATACTCTATAAGGGACTTAAGCACGAGGATATTCTGAAAAGCATAGAAGGTCTCGCTTTAGGGAAAGACGGGGCAGATGAAGGAAAGGCATATTCCGTACTATCGGAGCTTATCGCACTGTCGGAGCGCTACGGCTTTTACGGGAATCTCTGGCACTGCTTTCTGGCTTATACTCTCATAAATAATGAAAACCCGTACACCCTGGCGGCAGAGAGACGGGGAGAGATAGGCGGGAGCTTAAAGGACGCGGCATTGCACGATGTAGCTATATTCAGATCACTGTTTAAGCTGGACCCGGGAAGAATCTTTAACTCCGGGGAAGACGGGATAAAAGTACTGATAGATTCTTACGATGCGGATCATCTGAGAGAAGGGGAAACCTTCAATAAAAGGATAAGGGACAGGATAGTAGCGCTGTCAGAAAAGCTTGAGGGATCTGAAGACGATGAGGACTTCCTTCGAAACCTGAATGAGTATTACCGGGATTTCGGAGTCGGAAAGTACGGACAGCATAAGGCATTCAGGCTAAGCCATGACGAGAAGGAAAAGCTCGTTATCGAGCCCATAACAAGGGTAAAGCATGTCATGCTTGAGGATATTGTGGGCATGGAAGCACAGAAAAAGAGGCTCGTTGACAATACCGAGGCCTTCCTGAAGGGGAGGAGCGCAAACAACGTGCTGCTCTTCGGGGATGCGGGCACCGGGAAGTCAAGCTGCATAAAGGGTATACTTAACCGTTACTTTGATGAAGGCCTAAGGATAATAGAGGTATTTAAGCATCAGGCCGGTGACTTAAATGATGTGGTGAAGGAGATAAAGAACAGGAATTACCGCTTTATCATATATATGGATGATCTGTCATTTGAAGACTCTGAGGTTGAGTACAAATATCTGAAGGCACTTATCGAGGGAGGTCTCGAAAAGAAGCCGGACAATATCCTGATCTACGCAACGAGCAACAGGAGGCATTTGATACACGAGGGCTTTTCCGACAAGCTGGACCGGGGAAAGAACGATGATATCCACGAGAGCGATACGGTGCAGGAAAAGCTGTCCTTATCCGCGAGGTTCGGTGAAAAGATCTACTTCGGACGTCCGGGAAAAAAGGAATACGACAATATAGTACTGACACTTGCGAAAAGAAGAGGGCTTGAAATAAGCGATGAGGAGCTCCTCTATGAAGCAAATAAGTGGGAACTGTCCCACGGAGGAATGAGCGGCAGGACAGCTGAGCAGTTTATACTGTATCTGGAGGGAGTCAGAGTTTGAAGGAAAAGACGGAAGGGAGCGGCATAATATGAAGCTATTTGCAGCGATAGATGTGGGTTCCTATGAGATCGGAATGAAGATATTTGAGCTAAGCCGGAAAAACGGGGTTAAGGAGCTTGATTATATAAGGCACAGGATAGAGCTTGGCACGGACAGCTACAATACCGGTAAAATAAGCTATGAACGTATGGATGAGCTCTGTAGCGTGCTTAAGGGCTTTAAGGAGATAATGGATTCCTACCACGTGGATTCCTTCCGTGCCTTCGGAACCTCCGCAATCAGGGAGACCGACAATACAAAGGTGATCCTTGACCATATAAAGCTAAGGACCGGGATCACGGTGCTCCCTTTAAGTAATTCGGAGCAGCGCTTTCTGGATATCAAGTCTGTGGCGCTGAAAAGCAGGAATTTCCACAGCATAATCGAGAGCGGCACCGCACTTATCGATATCGGAGGCGGCAGCACACAGGTTTCGATCTTTGATTCATCAAAGCTTATAACCACGGTGAACCTGATGCTCGGGAAGCTCCGGCTAAGGCGCTCCCTAAGCGAGCTGGAGCCTGCAAGCTACAGCTATGAGGAGCTTTTAAGCGAGCTTATCGAAAATGAGATACATGGCTTCAAAAAGATGTATCTGAAAAAGCTCTCCATAAAGAATATCATTGTTATAGATGACCACCTTCCCTATATACTGCATAAGCTTTCCGGAGAAGGAATGTACGATGCAGCGGTTCAGGGAGACAGCGATGAGCGCTCCGTTACGGCGGAACAGTTCGTGAAGTTCATCGACAGGCTTAAGCAGATGTCCGGGGAGCAGATATCAAGGGAGATCGGGATCCCCATGGAGAGCGCCTCCCTCCTCATTCCCTCGGCATATATAGTAAAGCACTTAATAAAGGCGGTGGAGGCCGTAAAGATCTTTGTCCCCGGAGTGGCTCTGTCCGACGGTATCGCCTATGACTATGCCGAAAAGAACAGGATAATAAGATCAGACCATGACTTCAGCCAGGATATCATTACCAGTGTCGAGAATATCTCGACAAGATACCGGGGCGGACAGAATATGGGGGATATCCTCTCAAAGAGCGCCCTTGCCGTATTTGACGGTATGAAGAAGTATCACGGTCTGGATGCCAGGGGAAGGCTGATCCTTGAGATAGCATCAAGACTGCGGGATGTGGGAAGATTTGTCTCCCTGTCAACTCCCGGTCCCAGTGCCTATTCGATAATAATGGGGACGGAGATAATCGGCCTCTCCCATGTGGAAAGGGAGATGGTTGCGGTGATAGTATCATCCTCCTATCCGAAGGATATCTCCTATGAAGACGTTATGGAAAGCGGATTCGACGAGAAAAATTACCTTACGGTGGTGAAGCTGACCGCCATACTCCGGCTGGCATCGGGAATGGTCAGGAGCTATAAGAGGAGATTTAACGGTGTTAAAGCCGTTGTCAAGGATAAGGAGCTTATCATAACAGTTGATACTGACAATAACATTGCTCTGGAAAGAGGGCTGTTCTTTGAAAAAACAGGTCTCTTTGAGGAGGTTTTCGGACTTAAACCGGTACTAAGGAAAAAGGCATAAAGGAACAGGACTTATGAAGACATGGGACAAAAAGAAAACGGGTGGTATTGATTACAGATCTCCGGAGTATTACATTAACCGGGAGCTTTCCTGGATGAAGTTTGACGAGAGGGTTCTGGAAGAGGCGAGGGACAAGAGCCTTCCCCTTTTAGAGCGTGTCAAAATGCTGGGGATCACGGCATCAAATCTGGATGAATTCTTTATGGTGCGGGTGGCATCCTTAAAGGATATGGTTCATGCAGGCTATAATAAAAGGGATATCGCAGGGATGACACCGAAGGAACAGCTTTCCGAGCTTTCCACGGTGACACATGAGTTCACGGATCTGCAGTATGTGACCTGGAGACGTTCGCTGCTGCCTCTTTTGAAGGAAAAGGGCATAAGGATCATTTCGCGGCATGAGGAGCTGTCGGCGAAGGAAGGGGCATATCTCGACAAATACTTTGAAGAGGAGATATTCCCGGTTCTTACCCCCATGGCGGTGGATTCCTCAAGACCCTTCCCGCTCGTTAGAAACAAGACGCTTAATATAGGGGCAATAATGACTCCCCTTGACAGCGCGAATCTTTTGAGCAGGGAGAGGGAAAAGGACGGCGAAAAAAAGCCGGCTGAGACGGACTTTGCGCTGGTTCAGGTGCCGGATGTGCTGCCCAGGCTGATAGCCATTCCTTCAGATCTGGGCTCCGACAGTAAGAGCGAAAGAACCTTTATTCTTCTGGAGGAGGTTATTGAGCGGAATCTCAGCCGTCTTTTCCTTAATTACAGGATAGAATGCGCCCATCCATTCAGGATCATGCGGAATGCCGACCTCGCAATAGATGAGGATGAGGCCGAGGATCTCCTTAAAGAGATTGAAAAGCAGGTAAAGCGGCGCCAGTGGGGCGAGGTCATAAGGCTTGAGGTGGAAGAGGGGATAGATCCGGCGCTTCTTCATATCCTTATTGAAGAACTGAATGTGGGAGAGCAGGATATTTACAGGATAAACGGACCACTGGATCTTGCCTTCCTGTCAAAGATCGCTTCCCTTCCGGGCTATGATGACTTAAAGATCCCGGGCTGGACCCCCAGACAGCCGAAGTACATGGTAAAGGACGAGGATATCTTCACCCAGATAAGGAAGGGGGATATACTTTTGCAGCACCCCTACGAGTCCTTTGAACCGGTGGTGGATTTCATAAGGACCGCCGCCGATGACAAGGATACCCTTGCCATAAAAATGACACTTTACAGGGTCAGCGGAAACTCGCCTATAATTGCGGCACTTGCAAGGGCCGCAGAGAACGGAAAACAGGTCATGGTACTGGTGGAATTAAAGGCGAGATTCGATGAAGAGCATAACATAAACTGGGCGAGAACCCTTGAAAAAGCGGGCTGCCACGTGATCTACGGACTTGTCGGCTTAAAGACCCATTCAAAGATAGCCCTTGTGGTACGGCGGGAAGAAGAGGGCATAAGGAGATATGTGCACCTGGGTACCGGAAACTACAACGATACCACCGCCAGATTCTATACCGATATGGGGCTTTTAACCTGCTCGGAGGCTATAGGTGAGGACGCTACCGCTGTCTTTAATATGCTTTCCGGTTATTCGGAGCCTGTTGCCTGGAATAAGCTTTCCGTAGCACCTCTCTGGCTAAAGGACAGGTTTATCTATCTGATAGGCCGGGAGGAAATGCATGCAAAGGCAGGAAGGGAAGCAAGGATAATCGCAAAGATGAACTCCCTCTGTGATCCGGATATCATAGAGGCTCTCTACAGGGCTTCCGCTGCCGGTGTAAAGATCGATCTCATAATAAGGGGTATCTGCAGCCTGAAGACAGGGATCCCCGGTATTTCGGAGAATATAACGGTGCGCTCCATAGTGGGCTTTTTCCTGGAGCACAGCAGGATATTCTACTTCCTGAACGGGGGAAACGAGGAGTACTACCTCGGCAGCGCCGATTGGATGCCGAGAAACCTGGACAGAAGGGTGGAGATAGTCTTTCCTGTAGAGCGCGAGGAATTAAGGGCAGATTTAAGGCACTTCCTTTCCCTTGAGCTTTCTGATACAATTAAGGCTCATGTGCTCACCCCCGAGGGAAATTACGAAAAGCCCGACAGGAGGGGGAAAAAGGCGGTGAATTCCCAGAAGGAGCTCTGCAAGGAGGCACTTGAAAACGCCAGAAGGAGACAGCAGGTCCTGACTGACAGGGTTTTCATTCCGGAGATGAGTCCTGCGGGGGAGGAGAATTAAGATCCTTCGCTTCGCTCAGGATGGAAAAACGTCCAGTGGACGTTTTTCGGGCACGTATTGACGCGCTAAGCGCGTCAGTGCCCCGTAGGAAAGAAGGATAACATTAAAGAAAGGTTAGAGTTTTAATGATCCAGGCAAATAACGTTACATACAGGGTAGGAAAAAAGGCACTTTTTGAGGATGTTAATATAAAGTTTTCGGAAGGGAACTGCTACGGGCTCATAGGAGCAAACGGAGCGGGTAAATCCACTTTCCTAAAGATACTCTCAGGGGCTTTGGAAACGACAAAGGGAGATATCTCCATTACCCCCGGACAGAGGATGTCGGTCCTCGAACAGGATCACTTCAAGTATGATGAGGAAGTGGTGCTGGACGTGGTAATTGCGGGAAATAAAAGACTTTTCGAGATAATGAAGGAAAAGGACGAGATCTACGCAAAGGAGGATTTTTCTGACGAGGATGGAGTGAAGGCCGCAGAGCTTGAAGCCGAATTTGCTGAAATGAACGGCTGGGAAGCGGAGGCTGATGCCGAGACTCTCCTTAACGGACTCGGAATAGAAACCGAGCTCCACAGGGAGGTTATGAAGAATCTGAAGGGTTCCGAAAAGGTAAAGGTTCTCCTTGCCAGGGCTCTTTTCGGTTCACCGGACATCCTTCTTCTGGATGAGCCTACAAACCACCTGGATCTGGATGCCATTGACTGGCTGGAGGAATTCCTCATAAACTTTGACAATACCGTCATAGTGGTAAGTCACGACAGATATTTCCTGAATAAGGTCTGCACCTGTACCGCGGACATTGACTACGGAAAGATCACGCTCTACGCAGGAAACTACGACTTCTGGTACGAGTCCAGCCAGCTGATGAAGCGGCAGCAGCAGGAAGCCAATAAAAAGAAGGAAGAGAAGATAAAGGAGCTGCAGGAATTCATATCCCGTTTCTCCGCCAATGCTTCGAAGTCAAAGCAGGCGACCAGCCGTAAGAGGGCGCTGGAAAAGATACAGCTTGACGATATCAAGCCCTCATCCAGGAAGTACCCCTATGTGGATTTCCGCCCGGACAGGGAGATAGGAAACGAGGTTCTGACGGTAGAGGGGATCTCAAAGACCATCGAAGGAAAGAAGGTACTTGACAATATAAGCTTTGTTCTGGGGCATGATGACAAAGTGGCGTTCGTCGGAGGAAATGAACAGGCGGTAACCGTTCTCTTCCAGATACTTATGGGTGAAATGGAGCCGGATTCCGGTACCTACAAGTGGGGAGTGACCACGAGCCAGGCCTATTTCCCGAAGGACTATACGAAGGAATTTGACAGCGATTATACCATTACCGAATGGCTCACAGGCTATTCACCGGTAAAGGATGTGACCTACGTCCGCGGCTTCCTTGGACGTATGCTCTTTCCGGGAGAGGACGGGGTGAAAAAGGTAAATGTGCTGTCCGGGGGAGAAAAGGTCCGCTGCCTCTTATCAAAGATGATGATATCCGGTGCCAACTGCCTTATCCTGGACGAGCCCACGAACCATCTGGATATGGAATCCATAACCGCCCTGAATAACGGACTTATCAAGTTCCCGGGTGTGGAGCTTTTCACCTGCCACGACCATCAGTTTGTGGAGACCACCGCAAATCGGATAATGGAGATAAGCCCCGAGGGGACACTTACGGACAAGATCACCACCTACGACGAATATCTGGCAGCCAACGAGTCGGCCAGAAAGTCCACGGTATACACGGCGGCAATTGAGGATGATGAAAATTGATGCTGGAGGGGAATATCCGTGACGGGGTTACGGAAAAGGACTATATCGACCTCCATGTACATTCCGTGAAATCCGACGGTACATACACCATACCTGAGCTTGTTGCCTATGCGGCAGAGAAGCGCTTAAAGGTTATGGCCCTTACGGATCACGATACCGTTCTGGGTCTTGATGAGATCCATTCAGAGGCGGAGTCGGTTCCCAATGCACCAAAGATCGTAAACGGAGTGGAGCTTTCCACCGACAGGGACGGAAAGGACATACATATAGTCGGACTCTTCATAGACTATAAGGAGCCTTCCTTTACGGCCTATTTAAAGGACTTCCGGGATTCAAGGGATGAAAGGAACCGGAAGATGTGTAAAAAGCTCCGGGAGGGTCTCAATATGGATATCTCCATAGAACAGCTAAAGGAGAGATTTCCCGGCGCCGTTATCACCAGAGCCCATTACGGAAGATATATGCTTGAGAACGGGTATACCCGTTCGGTTCATGAGGCCTTTGAACGCTGGATAGGCGACGACGGGCCTTATTTTATCCCCAGGGAGAAGGTTCCTCCGGAAAAGGGAGTGGAGCTTATAAGAAAGGCCCGAGGAATACCGGTACTTGCCCATCCGCTCCTATATAAGCTTTCAGCGGAAAGGCTGGAAAAGCTTATCGCCTCTCTTAAAGAAGCGGGGCTTGCAGCAATGGAAACCAGGTACACGACCCACAGTTCCTCGGATGTGAGGCGTTTACAGCTCCTTACGGAAAAGTACGGTCTTCTGGAGTCGGGAGGATCGGACTTTCACGGGAAAAACAAACCGGATGTGGATCTTGCCGTAGGATACGGGAATCTTAATGTCCCCTATGAAATTTATGAGCAGCTTAAAGAATACGGAGATCATCTTTGAGTAGGAAATTTTTATTTACGGATCTGGATCTAACCCTGTTAACAAAGGATAAGAGGATAAGCGATAAGGATCTTGATGCAATAGACCGTTTTCTCGGAGAGGGAAACCTCTTTGCCTTTGTGACGGGAAGACCCTTTGAGGACACTGTGCCCATAGCAGAGCGCTTTTCCCTTTTACGGAAGGGCTTTTTTATCGCAAGCTTTAACGGGGCGCTTATTTCATCCTTTGACGGTTCAGGCTGGAACACAGTATTTGAAGAACCGGTTTCCATAGAGGATACCCGCTTTATTTTTGAGGAAGCGGAGAAAAAAAAGGTTTTCTGCCAGACCTATACAGAGAAAAATGTTGTTGCCCTTCACGACGATCCCTTTTTGGAAAGCTATACCAGCGGGAAGACCCTGAAGCCTCTTTTGATGGAGGATCTGGATTCTCTTCTTAAATATCTTCCCCATCCTCCGTTTAAGGTAGTTTGTGCGGCCTTAAATGACAGGCCGAAGCTTGAAGACTTCAGGAAATATATTACCCCGATGATAAGTGACAGGCTCTTCAGTCTTTTTTCCAGTGACAGACTGCTGGAATTCGGGAGATTAAGCGCCACCAAGGCACATGCCCTTGAATATCTTGCGGAGTACACGGGGACGGCGATAGAGGACACCGTTTCCGCTGGAGACGAGGCAAACGATATCTCAATGATAGAGGCAGCGGGTACCGGCTACGCCGTGAGCAATGCCCGGGACGAAGTGAAGTCAGTGGCTGACAGGGTGACAGTGAATGACAATGACCATGGGGCGATCGCGGAGATAATCGAAAAGATCCTTCGCTTCGCTCAGGATGACAAAGTGGGCTCAGGATGACAAAGGTCGCTCAGGATGACAAAGGTCATTACATATCAGGATGACAAGGTGGGGTTCCTCAGGATTATATTTGACGTCAGTCGGATAATAAGGAAAAGAAAACAGGAGTAACAGATGAGTTCAGCAGACAGGCTTTTTATTGAAAACATAAATAATATACTTGATCACGGGGTCAGTGATAAGGGTATGGAGGTACGTCCGGTATGGGAGGATGACGGGAGTCCCGCCCATACATTGGCGCTTTTCGGAGTCGTTGACAGATACGATCTTTCGAAGGAGTTTCCCATAATGACATTGAAACGGACCTTCTGGAAGTCCGCCCTCGACGAAATATTCTGGATATGGCAGAAAAAATCGAATAATGTGCATGAATTATCTTCTCATGTCTGGGATGCCTGGGCTGATGAAGAGGGATCCATAGGCAAGGCCTACGGCTATCAGATGAGTGTAAAAAGCGGCTATAAGGACG
Organism: uncultured Lachnospiraceae bacterium; assembly: GCA_947167135.1. Taxonomy (GTDB): domain Bacteria; phylum Bacillota; class Clostridia; order Lachnospirales; family Lachnospiraceae; genus NK4A144. The sequence continues at coordinate 8,245 of CAMVGV010000030.1, read as the reverse complement.
TTAGTGCGGAGGGACTTGAAAGAGCCTTTAAGGACGGCCGTTTTGCGGAAAACGGCAGCGCCTTTGTCTCCGAAAAGAGGGGGATCATTTCCAGGAAGAACGGGAGGGGGCTTTGGACCCTGGACCAGACAGACAGGATAATATACCAGCTCGTAAACGACCCCGGGTCAAGAAGGATCATGAGTATGATGTTTATCCCTGAGGATCTGTCGGAAATGGCACTGGCACCCTGCGCTTATTCCATGACCTTTAACGTAATGGACGGGAGATTAAACGGGATGCTTTCCCAGCGTTCCCAGGATATGGCAGTTGCAAATTCCTGGAATACAGTGCAGGCTGCACTTCTTGTGTATGCATTCGCATCGGCCTACGGCTTTGAACCGGGCGAGCTTGTGCATGTCATTGCAAACTGCCATCTTTACGACAGGCATATCGAAGCGGTGAAGGAGCTTATTAAAAATGAGCAGTATGAGGCTCCAAAGCTAAAGATCAATCCGGATATACATGATTTTTATGATTTCACAAAGGATGACTTTACACTTCCCGGATATAAATACAGTGAATTTGACCATAAATTCCCGGTTGCGGTGTAAGGGCTTATTTTTCAGGCCCGGGGTAAGGCTGCAGCAGGGAGGTAAGAGAAAAGCGGAGACAGGCTTACGGATAGAGATAGGGACGTATCTCCGAATTCTCATTGTCCGGATAAACATCCTTTACACTGTCAAGCTTTTCCTTAAACAGAGCAAAATTATGCATGGAAAGCTCAAAATTCAATCCAAAGAGCCTGCCACACTCTATCATATCATCTGCATCGAATGAACCTTTTGCCTGGAAGGAGGCGATACACATAAGCTCCAGCATCTTTACGGAGCGGAAGACCTGCATTATGGGACCGTCAAGCGAACCGTCCTCTACTGCATCTAAAAGCATTCTGTGGGCAAAATATGCGGCCGTCCGTCTGATCCATGTTTTCGCTTCTGGAGTTTTTTCATAAAAGCTTTTCTTAAGCTCTTCGGAGAGAGGAAGTATCTTTTTTACCTCCCTAAAAAGTCTGTCAGAAGGCTCGTGTCCTTCAAAGAACAAAGCTTCGTCCATTATCCTTTTCAGTCCTTTTGTGTCGCACTCTTCTTCAAAAAGAATCCTGTCATAGGAGCCTTTCTCTATGGAATCCACAAAGCCGTCCCGGAATGCGATCAAAAGCCTTGTCTTTTCCAAAAGCTCAGCCGGGATCTTTTCATCGGATTCCTCATATTCACGCACAAACTGTAAGGGTCCGTCTGTTTCCTTGTAGAGCAGCCTTCCTACCTCGGGACAGGCGATCAGAAGACGGTTCAGTCTGTAATTTCCCACCCTGATATCTCTTTCCCGGGGATATATCTCACAGATATTGATCTGCGCGTGTTCTCCCATATGGAGTCTTACATCACAGAGCTTATCCTCCGTAAGGAAGGGACAGCATCCGTCTTCCTTTGGCTTGATATACCAGACACCGTTTCTTTTATCCTGAAAGATATTTTCTCTAAGTCTTTCTCCAAATTCCCCTTCCTCCTTCTGGTAAAGCTCCAGAGTCTCTTTATCCATCGGAAGGTCTCTGGCAAAGCAGCAGATATAGGTACAGGTGGTATTTCCCGTACACTGGTAATCCTTGTAATATGAGGGTTCTTCTTTGATAATCTTCATTTTCTTTTACCTTATCCTTATTTCCGGTTTTCCATAAATCCGGCATATTCCGCTTCCGACGCAGGAGGATCAATTTCTCCGGACTTGATACTGTCTGCTATCTTCAAAGCTTCGTCATAGATCTCATCACTGAAGTTTGGATGCTCCTCCGGTATACCCACCGCTCCTTCGGTAAGCCCGAAGCTCATGGTTTCTCCGCCAATATTATCTCCTGACAGGTAACTTTCGGAAACCCTGACAACAGCCACATTGACGAGCTTCATAGCACTGGTCAGTACATTGTCAGGTGCCAGATAGGACTGATCCCTGTCAACGCCGATCACGTACCTGTTTCTGCCTTTTGCAGAATCTATGACTCCGAGTCCCGTGGCTCCGGCTGCGGCATATATGATATCGCAGCCGCTGTCATACATTTTTGAAGCAAGAGCGTAGCCTTTATCCACATCAGTAAAGCTGTCCGCATACCCGACGCTTACATCAATATGCCTGCCGTAAACCTTAGAAGCATATTCCACTCCGGCCCGGAATCCGTATTCAAACTGGTCGATTATCTCTCCCCTGACTCCGCCCACAAATCCAAGCCTTCCGGTATCTGTGGAGGCTCCGGCTATGAATCCCACGATAAAGGAGGGCTCCTCAGCCCTGAAGACCACACTGGTCATGTTTTCCGCAGGAGCTTCAAAGGCACTGTCTATTATGGCATAGTTAATACCGGGATTGGCCTTTGCTGCCTCTTCCAGCGCATCGGCACAGGCATACCCGACACCCCAGCATAGTGTACAGCCCTCATCTGCCAGACTCTTGAAATTCTCTGCGAAATCCTCTTCAGAAGCGGATTCCCTGTAGGTCACACGGGCCAGACCGTTTTCGGACAGTCCCTGCAGTCCCTCCCAGGCACTTTGGTTAAAGGATTGGTCGTCGATGCCTCCGACGTCCGTTACCATACCTACAAGCGGAGCTTCAGACAGAACATCTGACGCATGGGTGTCCTCATCAGCCGATTGCAGCCCGTCAACGTTTTCCCAGGTTTTTACAAGCTTTACCGCTCCGGAATCGTCTGCACATCCTGACAGGAGGAGCTGCACCGACAAAGCTGTTAAAATGAAAATAAGTCTCTTAATCATTACCGTAATACTTTAACCCCAGCATTGTGATATCATCAAACTGCGGAGCATCTCCTACAAAGCTGTCGATATCCTTTCTCACGTTCTTCAGGATATCCTCCATACTCTGATCCTTATACCTGTTCAGGGATTCTATCATCCTGTCCTCCCCGAAAAGCTGTTTATCGGCGTTTGTTGCCTCAGTGACCCCGTCTGTGTAGAGATACAGTATCTCACCCTTATTCAGTACGGTCTTATGCTCCTTAAAGTGCAGTCCCTCCATTGTGGCAACAGGAGGACCGTGCTTATCCTTTTCAAGTGCAAATCCCCTGTCATTCCTGCATACGGCAGGGTATTCGTGTCCGCCGCTGGAGAATGAGAGATCTCCCGTGGACAGAGTCAGTATCCCAAACCATACCGTAACGAAGAGATCGGCATCATTACCTTCGCAGAGCTGATCGTTTATATCTGCAAGAACCTCTCCGGGACCTGAGATATTTCCGGTAAGAGCCCTGTTTTTAATAAGGGTCTTTGCTACGACCATGAAAAGAGCGGCAGGAACACCCTTTCCGGAAACATCCGCCATAACTACACCCAGGTGGTCATCATCGATAAGAAAATAGTCATAAAAATCGCCTCCCACCTCTTTAGCGGGATTCATGGTCGCAAAGAGCTCAAACTCCTTCCTGTCAGGGAAGGGCGGGAATATTCTGGGAAGCATATCTGCCTGAATCTTTGTGGCAAGATTCAGTTCGGCTCCTATCCTTTCCTTCTCTGCGGTCACCTCTGTCAGATCCTGGATGTATTTCTCAATTCTGACAGTCATGTCCTTAAAGGACAAGGCAAGAGATCCTATTTCATCATTATTCTTTTCAAGAACGGAGATATCCCCCATAAGCGTCCCATGCTCATAGGACTTCACCAGATCCGTGAGGGAGGTCAGAGGGATGATGACCAGCTTTCTAAGGCAGATTATCACCAGAATAAGCACCAGGATTATGCATACTGCCTGCACCAGGGCTATCTTTGAAATATGGGTGAAGATCTGCGGATTCAGGTTTTCCAGGATATAATCCGCCTCCACCATTGCCGCAACTTCTCCCTTGGAATCAAATACCGGAGCCCAGGCTGATATGGTTCTTCCATATCCGGCATCCGGTCCCAATATTAACTTCTCCGAAGCCTTTTTTGCCTGGACATCAGGAAGCAGGTTATTGTATTCGGAATAGGTGTAGTCATAGACAACTCCCGGTTCCGCAATAATGGAGGGGTCATCATTTTCATTCTGTGCTTCGACTATATACGTAAAGCTGTCAGTTCCCGGAACAAAAACATAGAGATACTTGATCCCTCTGAAATCCGTCTTTATTTTATTCAGATGCACCTTTAATTCTTCATAGGTGCTGTCTTTGGTGTATGTCTTTGAGAACTCATTTACCCAGTCGCCGTCAATGTCATTGGCGATGTTTTTTACCAGATCCTGAGCCTTTTCATTATAAAGTCTGTAATAAGTATCCCGGAGGGAGGTGGCGCTTATGATCATGATTATCACCGTCATGATGATCATGAGGACTAAGAGAAGGGCGGTTATCTTCTTATTCAGCCCGACACTGTTTGTTTTATTATTCATAGGATCTTTTACTCCTTTCATTCCTTCACATCGATCACTTGTATATAAGCACCGCAGCGGCAATTTTTTCCGCATAACGGACAGGATATGCCGTACTTCTGCGCCTCACTGTAGAAAAGGGGTATGGTTTCCGACCATACAACCTTTCCCATCCCGTCATATACGCTTTTGGCAGGAGATCGCCCGTCGGGATATATCCATATCTCTGTCAGGAAAAGCTCCTGACCCCTTTTTTTCAGGATACTTTTATTTCTTTCAGCGAGACCTGTAGCAACACCCCTTCTCCTGAATTCAGGGATCACGAGAAGCGCATCCGCGGTATTGATGTGACGGGAACCGGCTGCATTTTTAACCTTTTCCTGCAGGCGCTTATGGGGATAGGTAAAGGCTATACCGTCGGTAAAGGTAAAATAACCTGCGATCTCTCCGTTTTCCACGGCTATTGACCCGAAATAATCACCATTTGCCAGGGCTTTTCTCACTTTATCCTCAGTCAATACCCCCTCATTCAGATACTTATTGTAATCCCTGATATAATACTCTGTGTCTGCTTCTGTAAAATCCCTGTACTCCATATTACTGTGTTTACCCCTCTGCGAGGATGATACCCCTTAATAAATGCTGCAAAAGATCAGTGGTAGAATTTTCTCTCACTCTTCATAATGATAGTATAAGCAACGGAAAAAACAAGCATTACTGCAGCGAATAAGCCTATTCCCGTCCTGTAGCCCAGCATCAGGAGAGATCCGTAGATCATAGGTCCTATGGTCTGTCCCAGATTTTCAAAGACAGAATATACACCCATTGACTTTCCGTCTCCATACATCAGGCTGTCGGGGAGCTGCTCAAAATAGGTGTACTGACAGGCGTATGCAAATGATATCAGAACCGAAAGGATCACAACTCCTGCGATGACAGTATGTATTGAGGGCATAAGAACGAACAGCATCATATTCAGACCCATGCATATGCTTGCGATGATCACGCTCCAGAAGGTTCCGAATCTCCTGATGATCTTGTTCGAGATATAGGGACCTGCATATATTACCAGGAGTCCGCATATCAGGAATATCTGTCCTACCCTGACCTCATTGATCCCGTGGTCCTGTCCGAATACGGGGAAAAAGTATTCCCTGTAGGAAACGGAGGTCATAAAGGGAACCAGTACGAAGAAGAAGAATCCCAGAACCCTGCGATTAAAGAAGAATCTGACAAAGCCGATCTTTTCCTTTTTCTCGATCTTTTCCTCCTGTTCACTCAAGCTTTCCGATTCAGGCTTCAGATCTGCAGAAGAGCGGATAAGGAGAAGCGCGGGGATCATAAATACCACCGCTATGGAATACACAAGAGTGCTTCCTCCGAATTCATAAGCAAGGGAAGTGATACCTGCCGCTACCGTGAGTCCCGAAAGTATCCCTGCATTTACATCAGAAAAAGCACTGGCAGTAGATTCCATCCCATCACCCATTGACGCGATCACATTGCAGTTTACATTGATGATACCCATTCCGATACCTGCAAGTATATTGCCGAAAAGAATACCAAAATAAGTACCTGTCACTACGCATAGAATGAACCCCGCGGTTTCAACGATCAGTCCGATGTAAAAGGTCTTCTTGCTGCCGATTTTTTCACTCATCCTGCCGCCTATGACCGCAAAAACTGCCATCATGAGAAGCTCGGACGACAGTGGCAGAGCTGCCGCCACGCTTTCAGGTATATTAAGTTCGCCATTATAGAGCCTTCCGGACAGCACGGTTACAAAGGAGTCCTGAAGTGCAAATGCAAGATATGAGAAAAATATGATATTCCTTAAGGGCACCAGATGGGTTCTGTCAATGCTTTCTTCCTCTTTCTCTACCTTTTCCCTGCGCTTCCTTTCAAAGAAGCCTATCATGAACAGAGCCTCTATTATAAGCATCATCATGACTGCGGAGGAACAGAAGACATTGAGGACGATATCCCTTATTTCTTCCCTTCTTTCGGTGTTCCTGTAGCTGAGATCAGTCCCCACTTCCAGAATGGCTGTTCTCTCCCCGTTTTCATCATAGACCGGTCTGAAAATATATAACCATGATCCATCTGAATCCCGGCTTGTCAGTGCATACGCATTTCCGGTCTCCAGTACCTTTTCAAAATAGGGATTTTCCGTCCTGCCGTAGGGTTCCATACACATGACTGAATCATAATAATTCATAAGATAACAGAGTCTCTCGTCATCTATACGGTAAAGAACGTAATAATAATCCTTTCCCTCATTCCATGCGTTTTCTATGACGGGATCCAGTTCTTCCCTGATCTTTGTGTAGGCAGATCCCATATAGTCACTTTCGGAACGGATACTATCAAGGGATTCGTTATCAAGGGATCTTAAGAGGAGATCACTGAAAAGCTTCATCCCGCTTATCTCTTCGTTATTCTGCCTGCTGTATTCCTGGGATAAAAGCGAGCCTGCGATAAATGAGGATACCACCACTACTGCAAATACAACTGCTGCCATTCTGAGGGATGCCTCGTTGTACAGAAGATCCATGAGGACACCCGGGAGAAAACGAAGGAGCCGCAATGTCATCAGAGCTCCGGCAGCTACAAGTATCCAGAGGATCACGGTCTGATAGAATCCCTTATACGGCACATTCCCCTCGTAGGATGTATTTACCCTGCCATCGCTGTCTATACTTATCCTGTAAAAGCTGAGAAGATCCGCTCCCAAAACAGAGCTCCCGTCCTCGCTGGATGAAAGAAAGGGTATTTTCAGATCAGGTTCACTGTATACATCCAAATAAACCTCCGGATCATCCTCTGAAAACCTGCATATCTTTCCTCCGTAGTGTTCAGTGAACCAGACATATCCGTTTCTGGCCACTATGCCCTGGGGCATCAGGTGCTCATCCCTGTTCTTTAAGGTGATCCAGCTGCCGGTGTCGAGCTTTAAGATCCGTACCGAGCCCCTCCTTGTCGAAGCAGCAACAGTGCCGGTACTTACATCAATGCTGGCATAATTCAGGACATCTCCGGTGTATATCCTTTGCTGCAGCTTCGGATCCGGACCGTCCGACAGGATGTAGTATCCCAGACCATAATTCTCTGATTTCAGGAAATGAAGAGATCCGTCATCAAGGTACTGCAGATCATAGATCATATCCTCCCCTGCATTGTACAGGGTTCTGTATCTTCCTTTACTGTATTCTATTATACGGTACTGGGTGGAGGTCACTCCGTCTTCATCGGTGACATAGGAAGAATCGGAAATATATATCTTACCGTCTGCTCCCTCGGTAATACCTTCCGCATAGCCGAAACGCCTGACATCTCCTCCGTACAGGATATTAGAAACGGTATTGTCAGCCGCTATAACACTGATAACCTCCTTGCCACGGTCTATTGCATAAACACGTCCCTCTTTCCCAAAATATGCTGCATTGACTGAGGAAAAGACGTAATCCTTACCCTGAAACAGTCTGTCCCTGTGGAAGAAAACAGTAAGTACTACTAGAAACAGCAGTATTAATAGTATTAAGTCCTGATATTTGCGTATTATGTTCTTCATTGCAGTGTTGTTTCCCGGATGCAGGGCACTACGGAAGGTGCATGCTGATCTCAAAATGGAAAGAGGATGATAAAGTCTGTACAATAATAAATAATAGGCTATTATATCACAACTAACGGTTTCAGTCATGCAATGATTTTTTCGCCTGAAGCATAAACGCATCAAAGCGCATCAAAACGCATCAAACCGTTTTCACCTGTTACATCTGAAGAGCTCTGTGGTATAATGATCGGAAGTTTGACAGTCCGGACGCTGATAACTGAATCTTAAACCCGCCTCAAG
>CAMVGV010000029.1 GCA_947167135.1 uncultured Lachnospiraceae bacterium | reverse complement strand
ATGTTTCGGTACAAAACAAAGGTAGTGAGCGTAATCCGGCTCGCAGATAACGTCGGCAGATCCGGGGTGAACCAAACCGTCAGCCGATCAGCCTGCTTATTGAATTTACGGCAAGCTTTATGGCGGCTTCGGTGTCGTGTGCGACCGGATTCGAAAGCCCCTTTTTCGCTCTCTCCTGATTTGCAAGGCAGAGGAAGCAGGCTCCTACCCTGACACGCAGGAACTGCCCCACGGTAAAGAGTGCCGCCGTCTCCATTTCGGACGCGAGGCATCCCATCCTGAGGAATGCTTCCCACTTATTCTGAAGCTCATAGGATACGGGCATAATCCCGCTCTCATGCTGCCCGAAGAAGGAATCCTTACTCTGGACGACTCCCACATGGAATTTAATCCCCATTTCCCCGGCACATTCAGCCATTTTGCTTAAAACGGTATAATCAGAAACGGCAGGATATTCTATGGGAGCATATTCACGGCTGGTTCCCTCCATCCTAACGGCAGCGCTTGCGATCACCACATCGCCACCCATTACTTCCTCCTGCATACCTCCGCAGGTCCCGATCCGTATAAAGGTATGGGCTCCGCACTTTGAAAGCTCCTCTATGGCAATGGCGGCGCTTGGTCCTCCGATTCCTGTGGAAACCGCACTCACCCTTTCACCTTTAATATAACCGGTATAGGTCGTATACTCCCTGTTACTGACCACAAATTCAGCATTATCAAAAAAGGATGCGATTTTTTCAACCCTTCCGGGATCCCCGGGAAGGATCACGTACCTTCCTATGTCCTCTGATGACACTCCCGTGTGATACTGTTTTCCGCTGCCCTCGGTGTAGTCGATCATATTGTTTTCTCCTTAGATAAAGATTCTTCGCTGACGCTCAGAATGACATTTTTGGATTCTTCGCTGACGCTCAGAATGACATTTCCGGTTTCTTCGCTGACGCTCGGAATGACAGTTCCGGATCCTTCGCTGACGCTCAGAATGACATTTCCGGTTTCTTCGCTGACGCTCAGAATGACAGTTCCGGTTTCTTCGCTGACGCTCAGAATGACATTTCCCTTAACTCAGCGTGAGAGGATCTCCGCAAGCGGCAGCTTCCTCTTTTCACGTGTGATCTCCGCTATGCCGAGTCCCGTAAGGTCTATGAATTCCGTTTTTATCCGGTCCTTTTTGAGCTCCGTCTTTAATTCCCCGATGACCTCTTCCCTGTGGGAACGTGAGGTCATATTAATAAGATCTATAAGGATCATTCCGCTTAAGTTTCTGATCCTTATCTGCCGCGCAGCTTCCCTCACGGCTTCCAGGTTTGTTTCGAGGATAAGAGCGTCCTTAGAAAGCTTCTTCGTGTTTCTGCCGCTGTTAACATCCATTATAAAGGCGGCCTCGGTTTTCTCTATGACCAGGGTACCGCCGTCATTAAGATAGACAGTCTTTTTAAAGGCTTCATCAATGGCGGCCTCCAGCCGGCAGAGCTTAATAAGCGGATAATCCCTGTCAGTGTAGAGCCTTATCCTCCCGGAAAGCTCCTCATCGGAATTAAGCTCATCCTTTAGTGTCCCATAAACTTCACTGTCATCGGTCACCACTTCATCCGGAGGCGTCCTCAGATCCCTTAAATATGAGCTTATCTCCGACGGAGCGCTGTATAGCCTTATAAAGGGTACCGAGTATTCTGCTTTTTTTCCGATATTCACCATCTCTTTATAAAGCTTCTCAAATTCCTCCAAAATAAGAGATTCGGAAGCCTCCTCCGCATTTGTCCGAACTACGGCTCCTATACGTTCCTCTGTCATAAGCCTTGAATAAAGAAGCTTCTTTAAGCTGTCCTTCTTTTCATCCGGGATCCTGCGGCTTACACCCACGCCGCAGCGTCCGAATGTTAATGCCACATACTTTCCCGCCACGGAATACGCGGGAGTCACGACCATCTCCTTTTCCCCGAAGGCTTCCTTCACAATCTGTACTACGATCTCGTCCTCAGGGCGGATATCGGATCTCTCCTTCAGATCCATAAAAGCCTTTATCCCGCTGCCGAGTAAGAGGAAAGCAGCGTTAAGGTTTTTTTGTATATTTATTACCTTTGCCTTTACTATGTCCCCGGTACGAAAGCTTCTGCTCTCTTCAGGCACTGTTGCAAGGATATCCCATATCTTATCATCCCTTATCAGAGCGGATATTATAAGGTCCCTGTATTTTGTTATGACTACCCTGTCACTCAAAACCTCTCTCCCGCTTTAGATAAGGGCTTTCCGTCGCTGTCAAAAATATCCTCTCTTGTGATAAGAAGATCCGTAAGAGACGGGTACTCCTCCTCTTCATCTGAACCCTGAACCATAATGCCTTTCAGGGCTCTTATAAGAAGGGCAGGCTTCACATTGTCGCCTGAAGCCGCAGAGAGCCGCATGCGGAGATACGGAACCTTTTTTTCGGGATCCTTTATCTCGTCCCCGCTTAAGGGCCCGTCCGGAAAAAGGAAACCCAAGGTTTTCTCCTCGATATCAAGAGAAAAAACAAAATCTTTAAGCTGAATCTCACGGACGGATTTCTTGCTTTTTTTAGTGATCTTAAGAGAAGGCAGATCCTTAAAAGCCCTGACGGCCTCGAAAATATCCCATTCCGGCTCGTGCCCCGGGCGGAAGATCACGGTATAGGCTGCGGAAAATACCGATGCCATAGCTTTCGGAGCCTTGTCCGGAAGAAGCACTATGTCTCTTATTTCCATACCCTCCGCAGAGGCCGCATTCATCCTCTCGATCATATCCGAAGAGGTGCTAAGATCAGTCACCTCCAGATCAAAGTATTCTCCGTTACTTTCAACCCCGACAGAAAGCGGCTGTGCAAAGGACATTATCTGATGAGGGGAAAAGCCCTCAGAATAGGCGGCATTTATACCGGAGCGCCTTATCACCTTCTGGAAATAGCGCATGGTATCGAGATGCCCTGTATACTTCATCAGACCGTGCTTTGAAAACTTTATCCGGATAAGCTTATTCCCTTCCTTCAATGCTGCTTTTCCCTTTCTTTATCTCATGCATACGCCGGTCTTAAAGGCTGCAGCACCGCAGAGCGAGCACTTTTCCCTGCAGTTCGGAGTTACAACCCCTTTTTTAGCGTTCTCCCATTCCCGGATAAGAAAAGCCTTTGAAACCCCTGTATCTATAAAGTCCCAGGGCAGTATCTCCGACGTATCTCTTTCCCTTTCCGTATAAAAGGTCTTTTCGATACCTGTACTCCTAAAGGCCTCATCCCAGCGGCTTTTCTTAAAGATCTCGGACCAGCTGTCATAGATCGCCCCGTTTTTATATGCTTCTAATATCACCCCGGAAATCCTTCGGTCACCTCTTGCAAGCACTCCCTCAAGCTCCGAGATATCGTTCTCGTGGTACTGGAATTTAAGCGACTTATGATTAAGCTCATTCTTCACCGCTTCCTTCACAAGCCCCGCCTTTCTCTTAAATTCCGCCGCCGAATTCATAGGGGCCCATTGGAAGGGCGTAAATGGCTTCGGAATAAAAAAAGAGGCTGAGGAATTCACCATGACCCGGATCCCCTTCCTTTCCTCCTTCGGTATGGTGTCAAAATAGTTCATAGCCACACGGTCGGAAAGATGGGATATCTCCAGCACATCCTCGTCTGTTTCAAAGGGAAGTCCAAGCATAAAGTAGAGCTTCACCTTGTTCCACCCTCCCCTGAAGGCTTCAGCCGAGCCCCGCATTATGTCTTCTTCGGTGATGCCCTTATTTATAACATTTCTCATTCTCTGGGAGCCGGCTTCCGCCGCAAAGGTGAGACTGGATTTCTTTACATCCTGCACCCGGCTCATTATATCCAGGGAAAAGGCGTCGATACGAAGGCTTGGAAGAGAGATATTCACATATCTGTCCCTGAAATTGTCGATAAGGAAGTTGACAAGCTCAAAAAGCTCACTGTAATCGGATGTGCTTAAGGAGCTCAGGGTTATCTCGTCCTGTCCGGTGGAATTAAGCATCTCCTCCGCTTTCTTCTTTAAGAACCCGAGGCTCCTCTCCCTGACCGGTCTGTATATCTGCCCTGCCTGACAGAAGCGGCAGCCCCTTATACAGCCTCTCATAACCTCCAGCACCACCCTGTCCTGTGTCACCTGGATAAAGGGAACCAGCGGCTTTTCCGGATAGGGGACAGTATCGAGATCCTCTGCAAGGTTTTTCCGTACCATCCGAGGAACGTCATCAAAAAGAGGAAAGAAGCGCTTTATGGTTCCGTCCTCACTATATTCCACATCATAGAGGGAGGGCACGTACATACCCTCTATCTTCGATGCCTCCCTTAAGAACTCAGCCTTACTCCTGCCCTCACTCTTCATTTCCTTATAGAGGTCAAGGAGCTCATCATAGCTTTTCTCGCCTTCACCAATATAAAAAAGATCAAAAAAGGGAGCAATGGGCTCCGGATTATAGGTACAGGGTCCCCCTCCGATCACTATGGGATCCTCCTCACCTCTCTCCTTCTGCAAAAGAGGGATCCCGGAGAGCTCCAGTATCTGAAGGATATTCGTATAGCACATTTCATACTGCAGGGTGATCCCGAGGAAGTCAAAATCCTTTATCCTGTCCTGTGACTCCAATGCAAAAAGCGGGATATTCTTATCCCGCATGATCCTGTCAAGGTCGACCCATGGCGAATAAACCCTTTCGCACCACACATCCTCACGTTTATTGAACATATCGTAAAGGATCTGTATTCCGAGATGACTCATGCCTATTTCATAGACATCGGGAAAACAGATGGCGAAGCGGATATCAACCTTATGCTTATCCTTGATACAAGCATTTATTTCATTTCCTATGTAGCGTTCCGGCTTTTCTATCGTAAGCAAAAGCTCGTCGCTCAGAGCTGTTTTTTTAATTGTTATTCTCCTCTAATAAAGCTGTGTTCCACTACTATGTCATTCTGAGCGAAGCGAAGAATCTTTTTAACCGATTGGAAAGATCCTTCGCTTCGCTCAGGATGACAGTCTTGTTACCAAAGATCCTTCGCTTCGCTCAGGATGACAGGAGTGCTAAAGGATGACAGGAGTGCTACAGGATGACAGGAGTGCTACAGGATGACAGGAGTGCTACCTTGAATTTATCTCCTTCGTGATCTCGTCCCAGGTCACTCCCTTTTCCACCATCAGCACCATGGCGTGATAGAGAAAATCGGCCATTTCATATTTAATCTCCTCGGGATTCGGATTCTTCGCGGCGATGATTATCTCCGTGCATTCCTCTCCCACCTTTTTCAATATCTTGTCTATGCCCTTGTCGAAGAGGTAGTTGGTGTATGACCCCTCCTTCGGATGCTCCTTCCTGTCAAGTATTGTATTGTATTCCCTTTCAAATGCCTTTAAGGGATTCAGGTCGTCATACTCTTTTTTAAGCATTGTATTAAAGAAACAGGATCGTTTCCCCGTATGGCAGGCTGCACCTATCTGAAGGACCTTGGCAAGTATCGTATCATTATCACAGTCTGAAATAAGGCTCTTCACATATTGGAAGTTTCCGCTTGTTTCGCCCTTCATCCAGAGAGAATTCCTGCTTCTTGAGTGATAGTGCATAATCCCTGTTTCTATGGTCTTTATATAGGCTTCCCTGTCCATATAGGCGAGCATCAGAACCTCGTCCGTCTTGTAATCCTGGACAATAACCGGCACAAGACCGTCGCTTCCGGTCTTAAAGTCCTCCCAGCGCATGCTGCTCTCGAAGGTATTTACGGAGATCCCGAGGCCCTTGCACTGACGCTTAAAGTCCATAAAGCCTTCATACTTTTCATTTATGTCGCCGCCGGACACGCCCTGCACCGAATAGTTTCTGAGTACCGCCGCAAGCTCGTGGTAGGATTTCTTATGGAAAACCGGGACAAAGCCCACGGAGATCGGGTTTGCGTTGTTGCTGCAGGCCTTATCCACCCAGTCCGCAGAGGGTTCCAGATTATTCTCGTTTACAAGGATAAGGGTACTGATATAGTTCTTGATCTCGTTTCTTCCCTGCTCCAGCTGTGAGGGATTATCTATGCAGGCAGCAATATGATCGCGTCCGAAACGTGTGCTGACCTCCTCTGAAAGCGCTATATTTTCAGGCTTTTTGTAATTTAGAGCGGCCTTTCTGCAGCCGGCATAGAGGAGCTTCTTTATATCTTCAAGCCTTTTCACGTTTCCCGCTCCTATGACTGGAATGTCGATCGCGGCGCAGATATTCTTTATGAGATGCAGATTATTCTCATGCTCCTCATCCTCCCCGGAAAGATCAAAGATGATGAGTGAGTCCGCCCCGTGATTCGCATAGTCCATGGCCAGACTCAAGGGATCCTTTTTTAATGCGGTTTTTGCCCCGAACCATTTGACCGCATGTCCCTTATTGATAAACATACATGGAATTACTTTTTTGTATTCGTTACTCATAATACTCCTTTGGTGGACAGTACTCCGCCTATCCTCTCGTCAAAAGACACCGCCGTATCAAGTGACTTTGCAAATGATTTGAAGGCAGCCTCCATTATATGATGGCTGTTTGATCCGCTTATTTCCTTAATATGCAGATTCATTGCGGCAGAATAGCTTACTGCATAAAAAAATTCCCGCGCCATTCCGGTATCCATATCCCCGCACCTCTCCTCTTTGAATTCAAGGTCGAAAGAAAAATACGGCCTTCCGGACAGATCCACTGCCGTAAGTATAAGTGCCTCATCCATAGGGAGGATAAAGCTTCCGTAACGCTTTATCCCCTTTTTGTCCCCGACAGCCTCCTTTATTGCCTGTCCCAGCACTATTCCGCAGTCCTCGATGCTGTGGTGGCAGTCGACATTTAAGTCTCCCTTACACTTTAGCTTAAGGTCAAAAAAACCATGTCTCGTGAAGCCGTCCAGCATATGGTCAAAGAAGCCTATGCCTGTATCTATCTCAGCTTTTCCGCTGCCGTCAAGGACAAGAACACAGCTGATATCGGTTTCCTTTGTTTTTCTCTTTATCTCTGCTCTGCGCTCCATCAAATGTCCTTCCTTTCTACTCAAACCTGACAGCAATGGAATTTGCATGGGCTGTCAGCTTCTCCGCCTTCGCAAAGGCCTCTATATCCTCGTGTATACTCCTGAGCGCAGGCTCGGAATATGATATTACCGAAGACTTCTTTATGAAATCATCAACTGACAGGGGTGAAAAGAACCTGGCGGTGCCGTTTGTGGGAAGTACATGGTTCGGTCCTGCGAAGTAGTCACCCAGCGGCTCCGAGGAATAGGGTCCTATAAAGATCGCACCTGCGTTTTTCACCTGTGTCATTGTCTTCCAGGGATCTCTGGTCACTATTTCCAGGTGCTCCGATGCAATATCATTAACGGCGTCCAGTGCGTCACTTATATTCCTCGCAACAAGGGCATAGCCGTAGTTCTCCAGTGATTTTTCTATTATTTCCCTCCGGCTTAATTCCGGCAGGAATTTATCAATCTCCTCTGAAACCCTCTCGGCCACCTGTCTTGAGGTGGTGACAAGTATGGCGGAGGCCATCTCGTCATGCTCTGCCTGTGACAGAAGATCCGCAGCTATAAACCTGGGATTCGCACTGTCATCCGCAAGCACCAGTATCTCCGAGGGTCCTGCAATGGAATCAATGCTGACATGGCCGTAGACCGCTCTTTTTGCCAGAGCCACGAATATATTTCCGGGTCCCACGATCTTATCAACCTTCTTTATGGACTCCGTTCCGTAAGCCATAGCCGCTATGGCCTGGGCACCTCCCGTCTTGTAGATATCCCTTATCCCGAGAAGCTTACAGGCTGCCAGAACCTGGGAATTGACCCTTCCCTCTGCGTTGGCCGGAGTGGTCATGACTATTTCCTTAACCCCCGCAACTATTGCGGGAACAACGTTCATTAGAACCGAGCTTGGATATACCGCCTTTCCTCCGGGAACATATACACCTGCTCTCTCTATCGGGGTTATCCGCTGTCCAAGGATCACACCGTTATCCTTTGTATTAAAGAAGCTCTGCCTTTTCTGGCACTCGTGGAAGGTCCGGATATTATTGATGGAGCGCCCCATGACACCCATCAGATCCTCTCCCACTTCTCTTACGGCTTCCGCCACCTCCTCATCACTCACCCTGAAATTTGAAGTATTAAGTTTGCAGTGGTCGAATTTCTCCGCATAGTCAAAAATGGCCTTATCGCCGTTTTTTCTGACATTTGAGATTATTTCCTCCACGGTCTTCTCATATTCCGGGAAGCTCGCGGGCTTTCTTCTCAAAAGCTTTCCCAGAAGATCCGCCTTTGTTTCATTATTCAGGTCAACTATTCTCATGACACACCTCTCAGCGCTTCTATTATTCCTCTTATCCTTTCGGCTTCCATCCTCATGGAAACCTGATTTACCACCATCCGTGCAGAAAGGGGACACACCTCCTCGAGCACGGTCAGTCCGTTTTCCTTTAAGGTGGAGCCGGTTTCCACTATATCACATATCACATCCGAAAGTCCCACTATGGGCGCCAGCTCAATGGAGCCGTTCAGCTTTATTATATCAACCGTCTGATGCTTGATATTCTGGAAATAATCCCTTGCGATCCTGGGATATTTCGTGGCTACCTTTATCATCTCGTGGTGGGACAAAAGCTCTTTGGCCTCCGGAAAGCCGCATATGCACATCCTGCATTTTCCGAAGCCAAGATCCAGAACCTCATAGATAGCACGGTTTTCCTCCATAATGATGTCCTTGCCGGAAACCCCTATATCCGCTGCCCCGTGCTCCACATAGATGGGAACATCCGGTCCCTTGGCCAGGAAAAACTTTAGCTTCTGTTCCTCATTAACGAAGATCAGCTTCCTTGAAGCCTTGTCCTTCATCTCTTCACAGGTAATACCTATCTTTTCAAGCCTTTCCAGGGTTTTATCGGCGAGGCGTCCCTTTGTCAGTGCAAAAGTAAGATATCTCATCAGTATTTTATTTCCTTTCCCTCCGAATAATATACTATGAGGCTCTTTCCGTCTCCCTTATGAAAGCCGGAAGGATCTCCTTCCTTTTCAAGCCTTGTCATTGCGGTAAGTATTCCCTTCTCTCTGAGCTCCCGGGCCTTTTTCAGCGCTGACCCGAAGGAAACGCTGTCATAATAGATACAGGCCTCCTCCTTCCCTGCTTCTCCCTCTATATTCTGCCGCTTCAGGGTGGATAAAAGCTGGTCTATGATAAGGGTAAAGCCCACGGCAGCCCTGTCCCGTCCGAAGTTTGAAAGGAGCTTATCGTATCTTCCGCCCCGTATTATTGCATCCCCCGTACCGAAGGTATATGCCCGGAAGATCACTCCGGTGTAGTAATCATGCTTTGAGAGCATTCCGAGGTCAAAGGTTATATAGTCCTGGACTCCGTACGCCTTCAGCCTTTCATAGAGTTCCTTAAGCCTTTTGACCGCCTCCTCGGATTTTTTTATCCCCTTTACCTTCTTTTGTGCCTCATCCAGTATGTCGATATTACCGAAAAAGTCGGGGAAGGATCTCAGGGTGTTCTTTATCGAATCGGGAGCATCCACATCATTAAGGGCGTCCAGGGTTCCGAAGTAGTTCTTGTTCCTGATGTTTTCCGAAAGCCCGGCTACCGTATCAGCGTCAAGTCCGGCTCCCTCGCAGAGCCCCTTAAAGTATTCGGCATTTCCGACACAGATCTGAAAGTCCGTAAGTCCTGCTTTTTTTAGAAGCTCCACGGCAATATTTATCATCTCCGCATCGGCATCGGCCGAGGGTTCTCCCAGATATTCAAGTCCGAGCTCCGTTACCTCCTTTAATTTCCCCTGCAGACCCGAATGATTCGAAAAGGTCTTCCCGAGATAGCAGAGTCTCTTCGGAGCGTCATCCTCGAAAAAGTATTTAACGGCTGCCCGGGCGACTCCGGGAGTAAAGTCGGGGCGCAGTGCCAGGGTATTATTCTCCCTGTCAAAGAACTTAAATACCTCTCTCGACGAGGTGATACCCGTGTCCTTTGAAAAAATGTCAAAGTATTCAAAGGTTGGCGTCTCTATCTCCTTGTAGCCGTAGGACTTTATAAGGGATTTCAGCTTATTCTCCAGAAGCTCCTTTCTTTCAAGCTCCCTTCCGTATATATCCCTTACTCCCTCCGGAGTATGTAAAAGTCTGTTTTTCATTTGATGTTTTTCTCCTGTGTGTTATTCAACATAAGATCCTTCGCTTCGCTCAGGATGACAGTCTGCGCTCAGGATGACAGTCTGCGCTCAGGATGACAGTCCGTCCCCGTCTCTGTCACTTAAATCCGTCTGTATGGCTTCAAGGTAGGGAAGATACAGATCTGACGCAGGCTTTATAAAGTATTCCCCGTCGGTTTCCTCATATCTGAAGCTTTTCCGTCCGCCTCCCTCGCATCTTTTCCAGAATCCCCAGAGCTTTCTGAAGGTCAGATAATAAAAGCTGTCCCTTTCCGTATAATGGATAAGGAAGAACGCTATCCCTCCCTGGGCTTCAAAATCCTTCATAAACATAACCTGATGCTCGTGGATATTCCTTAAGGTAAAGGTGTCCACCGCACATTCCTTGGCGTCAAAGCATACCGGTATCCCCTGCACTGCCCCGATATAGTCGACAGTACTCTTCTGGTCGAAGTAGGCAAGCTTTATGGTTCTTGAATCCTTATCGAATTCCACCGGGGTAATGGGGGTCGGGATCTTTTGTATAAGTGCAAGTCCCTTTTCCCTGTATTCTTCATTTGTTCTGTTTATCAGGTCTTCGAGCTCAGAACCCCGAAGCCCCCTGGTTTTCCAAGACATATTCTATTCTTATTCGCATTACCTGTACTTCAGAAATGCGTTCATATCGTCCTTTACCGGCGCTTCAAATACCTTATACGAAAGATAGGAAAGCTCTCCCTTTATCTCCGGGAATTCCACCCTTACGGCATGCAGAAGCTGTCTATGAACCTTTAATTCCTCCGAAAGCTTAAGTGACTCCGGTGTGCAGTACTTTGTGTCACCAAGGATCGGATGGAGCGCACTCAGCAAATGGGCTCTTATCTGGTGAGGCTTCCCGGTTATAAGGTGTACCGACAGCAGGGTAAGGCTTTTCCCCCTGATATTAAGCCTCCCGGCAGGCTCTGCCTCCGTCTCCACCGGATCCGCCCCTTCCTCTCTTTTGTCGGAAATATAAACCCTGTTTTCGCTCCTGTCCTTACGGAGATAACCCTTGAGCTTAAGGGGCTCCTTCACCTCACCCGTAACTATTGCATAATAATACTTTTTCAGGCTCCTGTATTTAAGTATGAGGCTTAAGGCTTTTAAGCCCTTCTGCGTTTTCCCGCAGAGAAGAAGCCCGGACGTGTTTCTGTCCAGACGGTTGCATACGGATGGTCTGACCGCGTGATTATGAAGTGAATCCTCCAGATATTTCAGCAGAAGGTCATTTGCCGAGACCTCCCCCCTGCCGTCTGACTGGCTTAAAAGATTCGCGTCCTTATTTACTATAAGGATATTCTTATCCTCATACACGATATTCTTCTTAAATGCCCGCAGTTCTTCAAGCTTTATCTTTATTTCATTCCCGGCCTTTATTTTCCTGGGGCCGAGCTTTTCCACAACTTCGTCCGAAAAGAAAACCTTTATGCCGTCACCGGCTTTAAGTATTTCCTTTCCGCCGCATTTCCGTCCGTTTAATACTATATTCTTTTTTCTCAGTGCCTTGAAGAGAACTCCGCCCTTTGCTCCCGGCAGTACCTTTTCAAGATATTTCTGCAATGTCTGCCCCTCGTCCGGAGCCTCTATTATATATTCCTTCATCTGTTTACAATCAGTGCGTATTCGCCCTCATCCATTTCATCAAATATTCCGGCCATGGAAGAAAAAAGACCGGCTTCGAAACCGTCATCCTTATCTCTCGCATCGAAACGGAAAATATGGTATCCCTCATTATCATTAAGAAGGAGAAGCCTTTTCGGGGACAGGGAAACGGTAGAAAGCTCCTCCTTTATCACCTCCGAAAGCTCCTTTCCCTTTTCTCCGTCCTTCCAGCCGGCCTGGGAAAAAATATCATAGATCTCTATGAAGGAAGCATATCTTAAAAGGGCTTCCGTATCGGGAGCCGAGGGATCCAGTGTAACAGGTCTTAATTCCCCCTTTTCATCCTCAGGTTCGTATACACAGACTATCCTTCTGTACGCATCGGACAGAATGAGATTATCTCCTCCGTCTGTCATCACAGGGATAACGAGCTCTTTTTCATTTCCGTCAGGAAGGGTGATATATCCGGTCCAGATATCGTTTTCCATACCCTCAAAGGAAAGATCCGCGCTGCACCCCTTATAGTCTTCATTCAGGGCATCCTCAGCCTCTCCGTCTATCTCCTCTTCTTTTTCCACGGTCTCAGCTTCCGCGGCATCTGAAAGAACGTCACCCTGAAGCTCCGTTTCCCCCGCATCCCCGTGGACAGCCTCCTTCCCTCCGGAAGGCTCACCCCCGCCGCAGGCTGAGAGACTGTGACACAGAAAAAATACTATTAAAAAAAATGATATGCCCCTTCTTTTCATAGGACTATAGTGAAAGATTGGAAATAAGCTTCAGCATTTCCCCGTCTTTTTTCAGAACATTAATCTTCTGTTCGTTCAGATATTTTAATCTGTTAATAAACTCGTCAATGCTCCCGAAGCTTTTTATGTTCCATTCCCTGAAGCCGTTCTTTTTTGACATAAGGTTGAGATGCCTTAAAAGCTCCTTATCTTCTGTCATTCCTTCCGGAAGAAGGAGTAAGACACTCTTGTTTATGACTGCGATACAGGGGACAAAGTATGACTTGTCCGTGGTGGTTATCACCGAATCGTAGAAAACCGGCACATTACCGCGGACCTCCTCTATCCTCTGAAAATCCCCGTCATTTATGGATCTGAATCTCAGAAACATAATGAGATTCACTGCCGTCATTGCCGTTGGGATCGCAGAGATCACGGCAAGCACCAGAAATACCATTCCGTACTGCGGAAATATAACCCAGGTACAGAGGGTAAGTATCAGGGTTATCGCACAGGGGATGAGAAAGCGCACAAGTGAAGCGCGGTGCTGACTGTCAAGATAGCCCCGCTCTCCTTTTCCCGGCCTGTCCCTTTTCTCCGAAGTATCATTACCCATGCTTTTTTACTATACTGCCCTTTTCCTTGAAAATGGAATCCGGTCCTATAACTCCCCTTACGCTTGAAAGAGGGTAAATATTGGTGTTTCTGCCTATTACGGTTCCGGGATTAAGGACCGAATTGCATCCAACCTCAACATGGTCTCCGAGCATTGCCCCGAATTTCTTTAATCCGGTCTCTATCCTTTCCTCCCCGTCCTTTACGACCACAAGGGTTTTGTCCGCCTTGACGTTTGACGTAATGGAGCCTGCTCCCATATGGGAGTAAAAGCCGAGAATGGAATCCCCTACATAGTTATAATGGGGCACCTGTACGTGGTTAAAGAGTATCACGTTCTTCAGCTCCGTTGAATTTCCCACAACACAGTCATTCCCGATAAGAACCTTACCTCTTATAAAGGCTCCGGGTCTGACCTCCGTATCCTCACCTATTATACAGGGACCGAGTATGGCTCCCACCGTGGGAAAAATCTTTGCGCTCCGGGCTATCCATATGTCCTCCCCCTTTTTTTCATATATCTCAGGGTCCAGGGCCGGTCCTAAAGACTTTATCATCTCCCCTATGCCCTTTAAGGCTTCCCAAGGGTAAGTAAAGCCCTTAAGGTAATCTCCCGCAAGGGTCTCACTAAGATCGTATAGATTTTCTGTTTTCGCTTTCTCCATAGATAACAAGTGTTTCCTTTCCGCTGATCTGTTTCTTGGTTCAGACGCTATTTCATCCCGTTCAGTATCCTGAACCTTTCACTGAGCTTAGGGCTTAGATCCCGTGATCTTACGGATTCCACGTACTTTCTGACATAATTATCCAGGGTTTCCCTGTATTTCCCGGGAGTAAGCTCCCCACCCTCAACACGGGAGAGGCCCTTTTCCCAGCTTGCAGTCATCTCAGGGTTCAGCATCCCCGGCATCGTAAGGTAGACCACCTCATACACCATTTCCCCCAGTTTCCCCGGCGTCAGTATCTGGTTCTTTTTGTTGAGGTTAAGATACCTTATATGCACGAGCTTCTCCAGTATCCCGGCTCTTGTGGCGCTGGTTCCTATTCCCGCACCCTTTATCTGGGCACGGAGCTCTTCGTCCTCGATAAGCTGCCCCGCATTCTCCATAGCAAGGATCATTGAACCGGTTGTATAACGCTTGGGCGGCGCGGTCTTCCCTTCCTTCAGGAAGAAGTCCGTGCTCTTAACCTCCATTGACTTTTTCAATACGGGTATGAGCTTCAGAAGATCCCCGTCATTTTCTTCCTCTTCATCCTCCGGCTCCTTACTGCTCCCTTTTTCCTTCTCCTCTGCGGTTTTTCCGGGAGCTTCGCCGTATTTTTCGTCCTGTCCGGTTATCACGAAAAAACCGGGATCAATGAGAGCCTTCGATGAAGTGAAAAAGCTTTCCCCGCCCTTTTCGAGGGCGACGGTGGTTATTAAGGAAACCTTCTTAAATACGGCAGGAGGATAAAATATGGACAGAAAGCGCCTCACTATCATATCATATATCTTTTTCGAGATATCACTCAGTCTGTTATACTCCGTCAGGTTCCCGGTGGGTATAATGGCATAGTGATCCGTCACCTTACTGTCATCCGTATAAGGCTTTTTTGCAATGTTTTTGTACAGCCCCTCCGAAATGATCTTATCGACAAAGCCGCTCACCGGTGTATAGCGCTTTACCCCGTTTAAATTCTTTATGATCTCGGATGCCACAGCCTTTGTTAAGACCCTGGCATCTGTCCTGGGATAGGTGGTCAGCTTCTTTTCATACAGCTCTTGTGCGGAATTCAGTGTCTCGTCGGGACTGATGTGGAAGCGCTTTGAGCAGGCAGCCTGCAGCTCGGCAAGATTAAATAAAAGAGGCGGCTTCTTTTTTTCATCCGTCTTCTTTATACTCTTTATCACCGCTCCCCTGTTTTTTCCAAGGGCTTCAATAAAGCTCTCTGCCTCCTCCCTTGATAGAAAACCTTTTTCATTGTATATCCCGGGGTGTCCCTGAAAGGAAGAGCCCTCAGTCACCTTCCACTCTCCGCCGTAGCTTCCCTCCGGCACGGAAAATGTTCCCCTGATACGGTAGAATACGGTTTCCTTAAAACCTCTTATTTCTCTTTCCCTTCTGACCACCATGCCGAGAACGCACGTCATGACCCTGCCCACGGCTATTGCCGAATACTTCTTCGTGCCCGCGGCCTCATTCAGCAGCCTTCCGTATTTGACGGAAAGAGCCCGGGAAAAATTAATGCCCATGGAATAGTCCTCTATTCCCCGCATTATCCCTGCATTTGAGAGGTTATCGTATTCGCTGTAGGGCTTCGCCTCGTTTATGCCCCTTTTTATCTCTTCCTCGGTGGTGGAGTCTATCCAGACCCTTTTCTCCGTCATCCCCTTCCTGACGCCGCTCTGTCTGCGGATCAGCTCCTCTATGACCTGACCCTCTCTTCCCGAGTCTCCTGCCCAGAGCACGGTTTCGATATCGTCCCTGTGAAGCATCTTTTTAACAATGCCGTATTGCTTTTTTACATTGCTGATGACGTCATATTTATACTCGGAAGGAAGAAAGGGGAGATCCTCCATCCTCCACCTCTTGTACTTCTCATCGTATTTTTCGGGATAGCACATCTCGATAAGATGCCCGACGCACCAGGTGATGCAGAATCTGTCGTCCTCAATATAGCCGTCCGAACGCCCCTTTACATTCAAAATAGATGCATATTCCCTGGCGACGCTTGGTTTTTCCGTTATCACAAGAGTCTTTCCCATTTATGAAGAGGCTCCCGTTTTTTCGGAAATATCCCTTAGTATCTCGTCAAATATCAGGTCGGAAAGCTCTCTCTTTGATAAAAACGGAAGCTCCCTGTTCCCGTCTTTTTTTATAAGTGTGATCCTGTTCGTATCGCTTAAAAAGCCTGCGCCCTTCTCCCTTAGGGAATTGGCGCAGATCATATCGGCGTTCTTTTTCCTTAGCTTCTTTCCCGCGTTTTCTATTAAATCCTCTGTCTCCATGGCAAAGCCGCATATATACTGCTTTTCTGTCCGGCTCAGACCTACGGTTTCAAGAATATCAACCGTTCGTTCAAGCCTGACCAAGGGTACCTCTCCCTCCTTTTTCTTGATCTTCTGCTTACTTACATCCGCGGGCCTGAAATCCGCTACGGCAGCCGCAAAGATAAAGATATCCGTATCCTTCTGTCTCTTAAATACCTCTTCCGCCATATCGCCGGCGGAGAACACGCTGACCGTTTCCACTCCGAAGGGAGGCGTCATAGCGGTACGTCCGGAAATAAGCGTGACCTCCGCTCCCCTGTCTGCCGCGGCATCTGCCAGGGCATACCCCATCTTTCCGGAAGAGTGGTTTGTGATAAAACGCACGGGATCCAGGCTCTCACAGGTCGGACCCGCTGTGATAAGGATCCTCTTTCCCTTCATGTCGTTCTCATGGCCAATATGCCTTAAGCCCCGTGCAATAAGCTCTTCCACCGGAGGAAGCTTTCCCTTTCCCTCGTCCCCGCAGGCGAGAAGTCCCTCCGCGGGCTCTACGATCTCATAGCCGTAGCTCTTAAGCTTCTTCATGTTGTTCTGAACTATGGGATTTTCGTACATAGCGGTATTCATAGCGGGAGCGATAAGCCGGGGGCATTTAACCGCCATAATGGTGGTCGATGCCATATCGTCCGCTATTCCGTTTGCTATCTTCCCTATGATATCCGCACTGGCAGGAGCTACCATACAGAGATCCGCAGACTTTGCGAGACTTATATGCTCCACCTCGAAGTCGAAATTTCTGTCGAAGGTGTCGGTCACACATTTATTCCCTGTCAGGGTTTCAAAGGTAATGGGGTTAATAAAGAAAGCGGCATTCTTTGTCATAATGACATTTACATTGAATCCCGCTTTTCTGAATCCGTGTGCAAGGTCCGCAGCCTTATAGGCCGCAATGGAGCCGGTTACTATCAATAATACATTTTTCATCGGTTAAACCAGATCGCTTAATTTGTCTATGAGTTCTCCCTGATTCACGGGCTTTAATAAGAAACCGCTGGGATGAAGGGACAGGCTTCTCATGACCATATCCTTCTCGGAATTACCCGTAAGGAACACAACCGGCACTGTTCCTCCCTTATCCATGATCCTTATCTTTTTCAGGGTCGTGGGTCCGTCCATTTCAGGCATGTAGCAGTCCAGAAGTATGCAATCCGGAAACTGCTTTTCCAGGAACTTTATGGCCTGGGCGCCGGATTTGACGCAGGTAACCTTAAACTGCTTCTCCAGATAGCCCTTTACCACCTTCAATGCCACCAGGTCATCATCCACCACAAGGATATGCTTCTTCCTTCCGGAGGATACCATCAGCCTGTCTATCGCCGTTCTGACGGACTCAAGGGAGCTGTATTCCGGAAGCTCGTAAGAGGCTCCGGGAAAGACATTGTTTGAAAAAATCTCCCTGTCCTTTTCATCGGCCAGAAGCAAAAGGGGAATGTCCTTAAACCTTTCATCCTCCCTGAAGTCGATCATGGAAAAAAGCTTCTGTCTCATAGCACTTTCGATATAAACCACAATACATTCCGGGATGAAGGATCCGGCTTCGGATAAAATATCATTTGTTATAAGAGAATACTTTGCATTATAGATTCCGTCAAAGCCTCTTTGAAATTCCTTCAACTTATCAATTGTTGAAGCTAAAGCAAGTAATTTCTGCATAACACAACACCACCTTTAATAATTATATCACACTTCGTAAAGCGCTTTCAATGCGCTCCTCTGCCTCGTCATAATCAAAGTCACGAAGAAGCTTCAGCGCCTCCTTTGCTTCCTTCCTTATTTCCTTAGGAACCCCCGGAAGCTCCGTAAATTCAGCAAGTGCCTCCTCCGCCTCGTCCGTTTCCATATCCCTTAAAAGCGACCCGATCTTTTCAAGATGCCCCTTCAGCTCTTCAGCCGAAAGAAGCTCCGTGCTGTCCGTACTCCCCTCATTATCCGTTTCACCCTCTCTCTCTTCTTCCTCAAGAGCTTCCCCTATCTCTTTCAAAACCTTCTCCAGAAGGGTTTCAAGTCCCTCCTTCTCATTAAGGATCTCTTCCTCCCTCCTGTCACGGGCAAGATCCTCAAAGTGCTTTGCAAGGTCCGAAAGCTCTTCCGCGCCTATGTAGCGGGCCGAGCTCTTCAGGGCGTGAACCGATATCTGATAGGCTGCCAGATCATGCTCTTCAAGCTGCCTCTCAAAGGTCTCCGGCTTATTCGACGAAATAAAGGAATTCAGAAGAGTCTTGTACATCTCTATATCCTTCAGTGAATTTTCAAGACCCTTATTTACATCAATATCCGTAAGCTTATCAAGCCACACCCTGTTCACATTTCCCCCGTTATCCTCTCCGGAGCCGACTCCGTTAACCAGATCGGATACAGCGTTTATATCCTTCTGATCCCGTTTCTTCTCTGTTTCGGGGATCCACCTGTCCATTACCTCCATTAGCCTCTTCAGTTCTATCGGCTTTGTCAGGTAATCATTCATTCCCGCATTCAGGAATTCCTCCTCCACTCCCTTTATGGCATTGGCTGTAAGAGCGATTATCGGTGTGGTATATTTCTCCCTGATCTTTACTGTAGTCTCTATACCGTCCATTCCGGGCATCATATGATCCATAAAGATAAGATCATAGGACTCGTCCTCCTCAAGACGCGCAAGTGCCTCGGTTCCGCTGGATGCAAGGGTCACGTCTGCACCGTACTGGCTTATTAGACCCTTTGCCACCTCCAGATTCACCCTGTTGTCGTCCACCACCAATATCCTGGCATCGGGACATACAAAGGGCAGGGTGAATTCCTCATTTACCACCCGTGCTTCACCGAATACGAAGCTGCAGTCCGTATTGTCGACTATCTTCTGGGGTATGGAGAAGCTGAAGGTGCTGCCCTCCCCGTATACACTCTCCACATCGATGGAGCCCCCCATCAGATTAAGGAGATTCTTGCATACCGCAAGTCCCAGGCCCGTACCGGTGATGCCCCTGTTCCTCCTGGTATCTAGCTGCATAAAGGATTCAAAGAGCTTCGGCATATCCTCATCCTTTATCCCTATGCCCGTATCCTTTACGGCGGCGATAAGCTCCCCGCTCTCCTCATTCCTCGGTCTCCAGTCCACGGAAAGAGTGATCTCCCCCTTATCCGTGTATTTTACAGAGTTGTTCAGGATATTTATAAATATCTGCCTGATCCTCATAACATCCCCGAAGAGGCCTTCAGGTATATGATGCCCGATATTTACGGTGAATTTGATCGGCTTTTCGGAGATCTGTATGCCGATGATGCTTGTAATATCATTAAGCAGCGAGGACATGGCGTATTCGTCCTCTATTATCTCGAACTTTCCGGACTCTATCTTTGAGAAATCCAGTATCTGGTTAATGATCCCCAGAAGGTTATTGGCGCTGGATCTGATATTTCCGGCATAACTCCTTGTTTTATCGGAAATATTCCTTTCGGAAAGTATAAGCTCGGAGAAGCCTGCAATAGCATTCATTGGTGTCCTTATCTCGTGTGACATTGAGGACAGGAAGTTTGACTTTGCCGCACTTGCCTGATCCGCCATATTCTTCAGGATGAAGGAGGCTATTATAGATGAAAGCTCCGAGAGCGCATCTATAAGCTCCTGGGGCCATTCATAATCCCTGTCGGATTTTTCATAGAAGATACAGCCCCTGATCTCGTCCTCGGATCTCAGGAAGCAGAGAAGTCCGGATGTTCCGAGAGCATCCAGAAAGTCCCCGGTATCCCCTTTCAGGAATTCAAAGAAATGACGGTCGACCCTTATAACATCGTCTTTTTCAAGGAGCTTCCTTGCCCTGTCAAAATCATCCTTATCCACATTGAACTTCCTTCCGAGGAAAGGACAGCCCAGCCTTGTAGCCCTGTCAAATTCCCCTATGCAGGAAAAGCTTTCAAGTGTGGTAGTACTGTCACGTTCAAGGATATGGATATAATCTATGTCAAACTGGCTGCTGATACGCTCAAGAGTAAGGTCCACGGCACTCTGCAGCTCTTTTGATCTCTGCAGCACGTTAAACACAAACGGAATGATCTCACCGAAGTAAACATTGTCCTTCTGGTTGTCGGGCACGCTGTTTATCTGGAATTTTTCTTCCATCGGCAGGGCTTCCATAAGATCCGCAAGCCCGTGGAAGTAGGTGATGGTATACTTCATCCCCATTCCGGCACCCTTATTTATATTCAGGGAATCAAGTCCCTCCCTTATCCTGGAGTCAAAGATCTCCATGACCTCGTCGGTGGGATTGCTGAAATAGATAACAAATGAGGGGTCGGATATCCTTATCTTCAGATCACCCTCAGCAGTCATATTCCTTATGCCCTCGGCCATACGTTCAAGAACCGCATCCAGAAAAACACGTCCCATAACATCTGATATTTCAGAGAAGTTACTGAAATGGATATAGCAGATATTGGCCACATTTCCCGACCCTTCGTCGCTGGTCTTCTGGGAAAGGAGTCTTAAACCCACATCCCACTGGATAAAGTTGGTGACCCTGTCACGTGCCACTCTTTCGAGAAGGATCTGCTCCTCCCTCTTCTCGGCGGTAATATCCTTTATCCTGCCGACACCTCTCTCAGCTTCTCCGGTAATCTCATTATAGACAGTCTGACCCTCGACGGAATACCATCTGTATTCCTCGTCCTCGCTCTTGTGGTACCTGAACTCGATGGGTCCGGTAAGCCTCCCCTCCATAAAGAGCCTGATCTTCTCCACATCATTGGGGTAGATCTTTTTCCCGCTGCTTAAGGAGGCCATAAAATCCTTAATTATCTTCTTTCCACCGACCTTCCCATTGTCATGTCCCTCAAAGCTTCCGAAGCTAATGAACTCGTCAGTGATATAGTTATAGTCGATTATGATATCATTGGAATTTTCAAATGCCAGAAAGTATCTTTCCTCGTCCGACCTTACCTCCGCCATAAGGTTGTCTTCCCTTATGATATGCTCCTCCTCGGTCTTTGCAATGTAGTAGATAATGGGCACGACTATCACGAACTCAACGGTAAGCCCGAGTACATATCCGATATAAACCGGGATCTGCTCTCCGCCGATATAGCCGAGTAAATAGTGCATCTTCCGCCAATTGTCCACCCTGATCCACATTGCGATTAGCATAAGAATGTAATTCATCCCGGCTGTAAAAAGTGTCAGAATGGGATCTATATAGAACAGGGTCAGTATCGTGGAAAGGATAAAGGTTATCCAGACCCCCACATGGGGGAGGAGTGCCACCGAAAAAACCCCGAGGGAGAGTGCGATCACATTGAAATATTTATTGAAGATAATATTGTCCGAAGCCTTGTTCACCAGGGTCGTGGATACCGCTACGCTTATTGCCACCGCGCAGAAGATCACAAGGTGGGGAATGGACATGGTAAATATATTCAGATAGCGGAGAGCGGCAACAAGCGGCACCGATACCAGTATCCATGGCATCACGCCGGCAGTGATGCGGTTCATGTTGGCATCATTCTCAACAAGATAGCGGTTAGCGCTTCTCGCTTTGCTTATGGAGTTTATCTTCCTGCCTTTTTCCATATTATGATTAAGTCACCAAAAGTACTGAAACACAGTTTTTCCGGATCCAAATCCGGGTCAGTATGCCTGACAGTCCATTATACTATATTTATTATGTTTTATCATGCTAAATAAAGTATTTATTCCCTGTTTCTTATTATTCCCGTGATCTTATCCACGGCTTCCTCTGTGAGAGCGGAATACATAGGTATGGTCATCACCTGTCCGGCCGCTCTCCCGGCTATAGGGGTCTCGCTGCTGTCATAGCTATCCCTGTAGCATTCAAGCTCGGTTATCATCGGGTAAAAATATTTTCTCGCACCTATACCGTTTTCAGCAAGAACCGTAAAAAGCCGGTCCCTGTCCATGCCATAGTCCTCCTTATCGATAAACACCGGGAAATACGCATAATTTGCCTTAACGTCCTCCCTTTCACCGATAAGCCTTACCCCTTTTACATCCTTTAATCTCTCCCGGTACAGGTCATTTATCTTTTTCCTCTTCCCTATCTCAGAGTCTGCGTGACGGAGGTTGCAGAGACCCATGCAGGCGGCAAACTCATTCATTTTGGCGTTTGGTCCTATGTATCTCACCCTTTCCTCGTCCACTATGCCGAAATCCCTGAGCTCGGCTATCTTCCTGCTCTCTTCCTCCGTATGGCAGCATACCGCGCCGCCCTCTATTGTGTTGAATACCTTTGTGGCATGGAAGGAGAAGCAGGAAAGATCACCGAAGGATCCGCTCCCTCTCCACTCCCCGTCATAAAAAAGCCTGACACCGAAGGTATGGGCTGCATCATATATAACCTTCAGACCATGCTTTTCAGCGATCTCACCGATCCTTGCCACATCGCACATATTGCCGTATACATGCACTGGCATTATGGCAACCGTGTTCTCCGTGATCCTTGTCTCTATACTGTCGGGATCCAGGCAGCAGTCATCCTCTCTTATATCCGCAAAGACAGGCCTGAAGCCGCTTCGTACTATTGCGTGTGTGGTGGACACAAAGGTAAAAGGGGTCGTTATTATCTCTCCGCCCTTCCTTAGGTTCAGAAGCTCCAGAGAAAGCTCCAGGGCCGCATGACCGTTAACCGTAAGGGAAAGAGCCTCCACCCCAAGATATTCCCTTAATCTTTCCGCCAGCTCCTCATGCTTTTCACCGGCATTTGTGATCCAGCGGGTTTCAAACAGGGACTCTATTTCCTTTACATATTCCTCAAGCTCCGGCATGGAGGAGCGTGTCACCGGGATCTTATGCATTTCTCATATATCTCCATAAGTATTCTGTAGTTTTCTTCGGGGGTACAGGACTTCAGCCTGTTAAAGTCGAAGTCATACAATCCTTTTTTTCTGTCTTCATCAAAGCTCTCTATCCTTTGTGGAAGCTCTCCAATATCCTTGATCAGAGGCTTATCGCTGCCGTAGATATCCCTTAGAAGCCTGCCCCCGTTACCGAAATCAAGTCCTATAACGGGTGTTTTCCTTGAAAAGCTCTCAATTATGGTCATAGGAAAGCCCTCGTACCATTTTGAAGCAAAGATCAGAGCCTTTGAGCCCTCCAGAAGCTTCAGGGCTTCCTCATTTCCCAGTCTTCCAAGGAAGCGGATATTATATCTCTCATAGCTTTCCCTGAGCCTGTTCTCATATTCCTCCCCGCCGCTTCCGGCAACATTCAGAACGAAGCTTTCCGGGAGCTTTTTCCACTCTGACAGTATTTCCTCTATGCCCTTAAGGGGATCCAGACGGCCGAGATAGAGGAAATCCCGTCTTTTCTTCCCTTCCTCAACGTCCTTCAGGTCAAAGCCGAAGGAAAAATTGGGCTTTACGAAGATGTCATCGGGATTAAAGCCCGCGGATACAAAGATCTCCTTATTGAAATCGGTCAGGGCAATGTATTTCACGCCCTTATACAGGCCGTGCCTTTCTGCATAGGAATTTATCCTGAGGTTAAGCAGGGTATGGATACGGTTTCCATGGTAGCAGCCATGGATAAATGCCGGGAGCTTCACGGTCCTTCCTTCCTTAAGGCATTCCCTGCAGACCCTGCCTTTCCTGTACAGCATGGCATTTATGCACAGCATACGGAAATTATGGAGAGTACGGATAACCGGCACATTTTCCTTCTCTGCGGCCAGGAATACCGAGGGCGATATAAGAAAACGGTCGTTATGCACATGAACTATGTCAATATCATTCGCCCTGATAAGGTTCCGTACACCCCTGAAGCTGCGCCGCGAAAAAACGGCCTCGGATAAAAGATCCTCCGGCTCCATATCATCATTATGCTTGGTGAAGGTGATGACATTCTGTCCATGGGACTTAAGAAGCTCCGCTTCATTCCTGAAGACCGTATCCTCTCCCCCGGGAGTCCTGTAAAAATTGTGTATGAGAAGTATGTTCATTTACCTTAGTATTCCGAGTCTGAAAAGGTTTCTCTTTGTATTAAAGCTAAAGACCTTTATAAAATTAATAAACGGCGATGTTCCAAGTATGGGATTTTTCCCGAGGCGGCTGCTTCTGATAAGCTTTTCGTATTCCTCCGGGTCCTTTATCTCCGGCATCCTTTCCGGAACGAGATCTGTCTCCTTTATCTCTGTTCTGTCCGCTGCCCTGTCATAGCAGAAGACCATATGATCCGTAAGGCCTCTCTCCGTATCATAAATGACACCTATTCCGTAATCGGACATATTTGACGGTTCGTGGGAGTACAGCTTATCCGAATACTTTATCCGGCTTTTTCCGAAATAAAAATTCCCGAGGGAATAGTATATCCTCTTTCCCCTGTATTCTTCCACAGGCTGCGGGCAGTGGGGATGGTGCCCGATCAGGAGCTTTACTCCCTCTATATCACAGATACTGTGTGCAAGATCAATGTCAAAGGGCATGGGATAGAGGTTTTTTTCAAAGCCCCAGTGGAGTACCGGAATGATATCTTTTTCCGGGTAACGGGACGAATAAGCCTTCAATATCTTCAGTATCAGACCGTTCTCCCTGGGAGCGCAGCCGGGACGGCCTGTCCCTGCATATACGGTCTCCTCCGCCTTCCATCCGAAATTAAAAACGGCGGTGGTTCTCCCGCCGCCGGTTATTTCCATAGGTTTCAGTGCTTCCTCTATATTTACGCCGGCGCCGGCATGCTGAAAACCGTTATTATCAAGCATTTCCAGGGTTTTAAAAAGTCCCTCTTCCCCGAAATCCATCTGGTGATTATTGGCAAGAGTGACACCCTTAACCGACAGGTTTTTCAGAACATCGATTATTGAAGCATCCTGCTTTAGACAGGCTCCCCTCTTCCAGATCCTTTTATCCGGAGCCGCACCAAGACCGCCTTCAAGATTCGGGATCACAAGGTATTCCCTTTCCCTGAAGATCCCGCCCAGGGAACGGATATCATCCTGTACCCTGTCATAATTGTAGAAAAGGTCACCGGCAAACAGGAGCTTCATGTATTCTCAGACCTGTCAAAGGCTATATCCACCGCCTCTTCATCGGTAATATTTTTTTCCCTGTCCTTAGGCTCCGTAAACCTGCCAAGAAGCTCCGGCACCAGATCCAGTATCCTCGTTACGGCATCCTGATTCCTTATGTTGATTAAACGGGTCTTTCCGTCCTTAACCATAATAACGGCGTTCGGGGTCATTCTTCCGCCCATTCCCCCTCTGTCAGCGCTTTTTCTGTCTGCCTGCCCCGTTCCGGCGGCAATGCCGAAGGAAACATCCACAAGAGGGATAAGAGTGGTGTCACCAACATGTATGGGTTCTCCCACAACGGTCTTTGACGATAGAAACTTGTCCATACCGCTAAGGAGGCTCTCCATTACTTCACCTTTCTTAAGCTCGTTCATAATCCTTATATTTCTCCTGTAAATATATTAACTCCCGCTTCGGGCGTATTTACCCTCTGAACTCCCTGTAGAGCTTTCTGAAATCCTTATTAAAGTAAAGCTTCCAGAGAATAATCACAAGTGTTATAATTCTGATCCTTCCCTTGAAAAACAGCTCCCCTTCTATTATACTCCTGTCGAAATCCGGCCGCAGACTGACCCTCTTCCCGGAAGACAGGAAAACAGCGGACAATATGCCCGTGATCTCTCCTGTAAGTGCCGGATCGTCAAAGCCGTAAAGCAGATCGATACTGTATCCTCGGGGCTTAAGAGCTAATAGAAGCCGCTTAAGCTCATTCAAGGCAAGTCTCAGGGCTTTTGGCGTGGACTCGTCATTGTAAATCCCGTAATAATGCTTTATCCTGCTCCTTAACTCCTCTATTCTATCACAAAGATCCCTGTATTTACAGCCCGCATTTTCTTTCAGGGACTTAAGCCTCCGAAATAAGCGCCTGAGGAAGCCGGAAAAATCCCTGAGCTTTCCGGTGAAGCTTTTGGGAATATCCCGGTCTGTTCCCTGCTCCGGCTCATGTTCGTAATCCTTATCCTTCGCCGGCTCTGTTTTCTTATAGCCGCCCTCTTCCCTGTCATTATCGGCAGAAGGCTCCATTACCGGCCCGGCTTCCCTTTGCGCTTCCTCCGGAGAACCGGCTTCCCTTTGATATTCCGGGGTCTCCGATGGAATGGACAGCGCATATTCCCGAGGTTCTTCCTCCCGTTCCTCCCTTGGCCGTATCTTGATTCCGAATAGCCTTATCTCATAGTGAAAACCCTGCTCCTCAAGAAGCTTTTGGTCACTGCACTCATCCTCCTGAACCTGTCTTAAAAACAGGAAGATACCGTGGATCATATGCAGAAACCAGGTAACATCGGCCCTGAAGTCATAATAATCATCCTTTGCTCTTATATTCCCCTTTATTCTGTAGCGGAAGGGCACGAAAAGAATGATAAGGAGTAATGAAAGGACAACGGCAATGATGATAAGAAGTACTATCCCGATTATCTTCAATACGGAAAGAAACAGAGTCATGGTGCGGCAGCGCTGCTCCTTTCCGGCAGACCCTCCCTTATCTTAAAGAAACGTCTGCTATCATAATCCCCCTGTCTTTCATATATTTCGGAAAGAATATTGGCGGACATATATTCCGCCTCCTTTTTTGCACCGGCAAAGCCTACGATCAGAAGAGACGACCTTCTGTACCATCTCTGCTTCAGCTCCGCAGCATTATATATTTCCAGCGGATCGGATCCGTAAAGCGGCACTGCGATACAGTACACTCCGAGCATCCCAATGCCGAGCATAAGCTTCGTTCTTATTCTATTCTCTTTCCCCTTCAGGCTGCGGGAAATATACAGCTCCCGGATAAACCTCATGCTCTTAAATATGCCACATTTTAACAAAATAAACAACCACGGCAGCTATTCAGGATCCAAGCCAGCGGTTCTTTCCTCCGGAAGTGATTGACATAACATTAAATAACAAATACAATGAATTAAGAATAGCCTCATAACTGTTCGGAAGCCAGGGGGCTCCGGACAGACATTTATTTTTACTTTCCCGGGAGTATTTCTGGCTGATGTATACTGTAGCACGCGCAGAATTAAAGGACGGTATGATCATCGGCGACAATATCACCATCGGTGATAAGGTCGTTATAAAAAAGGGTGCAAAGGTCGATGACGTGATAAGAAGGCAGCTTGCGGCCTATAAGCTTATTGCGGTGAACATCCTTGAGGAGGAGGATTTTGCCGAGACCTATTACGGAAAGGTCAGGGTTTCACGGGTATTTAAGAAATTTGAGGAGGATTATACCGCGAACCTTATGGCATACAAGGTCGCGGTGGATTCTTTTATCTACAAAAAGGTTCCCTTCCGTATCCAGGATCTTCTGGAAATAGTGAAAAACCTTGTTTCTGAAAAGATGATGGGAAAGGAGCTTTTTGCCTATCTCTATCTGCACCTTCCCTCAGAAGACCAGCTCCCCTACGCCCATGGGCTTAATGTGGCACTTATCAGCAGGATATTTGCGAGATGGCTCGGATTAAGCGAAGCAGAGACCAATGAACTCTGCGTCTCGGGCTTCCTGTTTGATGTCGGAAAATACATGATTCCACCCGATATTTTACATAAGCCCACAAAGCTTAACCGTATGGAGTACGACCTTGTAAAGACCCATGCCTTCCACGGCTACTATCTTCTTAATCACTATTCGAAAAATGTCGGACAGCGTGTTCTGAATGCGACCCTGCAGCACCATGAATATACCGACGGCACCGGCTATCCCCAGGGACTTAAGGGTGCAGAGATCGATCCCTATGCAAAGGTTATGACAATACTTGACACCTATGAGGCCATGACCAGCGCCCGCTCCTACAGGGCTCCCAAATGTCCCTATGAGGTGATACATATCCTTGAAACAAATATGCTTCAGCGCTATGATGTTCAGTTTACCCAGCTCTTTTCGCGCCATATAGTGGACGAGCTTATAGGCAGCCGGGTAATGCTGAATGACGGCTCCACCTGGGAGGTCATGATGAATAACGGAAATGACCTGTCCCGTCCGATCCTGCGAAGCGACAATGATGTCCTGGATCTCTCAAAGAACCGCGACCTCGTCATCACCGGGATACTTTGATCAAAAGATACGGACACGAATTTAAGGAAATCCCCGATTTCCAATCAGCGGGACCCTCTGGCCTCAAATATCCTCCTTGCCATGGGAACCGCATAATCACTGCCGCTTCCTGCGCCCTCCATTATGATGGTCACCGATATATCCGGATCCTCCGGATTTGAGAAGCCCGTAAACCATGAGTGGCTGTTGCCTTTGATCGTCCCGTATTCCGCGGAGCCCGTCTTTCCCGCGGCACCGAAGGGAAGATCCTTAAGCTTCCTTCCGGTTCCGTTCTCCACAACATCCGTCATATATTCCTTTAATATCTCCGCTTCTTCTTCGGACATAAGCCTCTTATATTCCTCCGGGCTAAACTCCTTTATCACCGTACCCCGGTAATTCTCCACCCGTTCTATCTCATAAGGCTTCATCAGCACTCCCTTATTTGCGATAGCGCACGTTATCAAAGCCATATGTGCAGGTGACATCAGTGTATTTCCCTGTCCTATCGCACTCTGGACTATCTCCTCCTCACCGGAGCCGCTGTTCAGGACGAAGCTGCTTTTTCCTGATGATATATCAAAGGGCAGTTCCTTATTAAAGAGAAGCTCTCCGGCGGTTTTGTTTAAGGAATCCGGGTCGATAAGAGTCCCGAT
The DNA here is from genome assembly GCA_947167135.1 of uncultured Lachnospiraceae bacterium. Classification (GTDB taxonomy): domain Bacteria; phylum Bacillota; class Clostridia; order Lachnospirales; family Lachnospiraceae; genus NK4A144. The sequence continues at coordinate 4,864 of CAMVGV010000029.1, read as the reverse complement.
ATTGGCGAAAGCACTGTTACAGGACTTTTCGTATGCCTCCAAAAGATCCACCTTACCATGTACGCTGGAGTGGAAGCAGTTTATCCTTGTATCTCCGTAAGTATAGCTGCCCTTGCAGTTGAAGCTGTAATCATTATATGTTCCGGGGTTTTCCCTGATGTATTCGAGAAGCGTTACTGTCTTAAAGGTGGAACCCGGAGGATACAGTCCCTGAGTCGCCCGGTTTACAAGGGGGGAATTCTCCGTGTCCGCGGAGATCTCTGCCCAGTTTTCCGAAACCGTATTGGGATCAAAGTCAGGCTTACTCACCATTGCGAGGATCCTCCCGGTCTTTACTTCAATAACGATTATTGCCCCCTTATATGCCCCAAGGGCATCATAAGCCGTTTTCTGAAGAGCGGTATCGTAGGTCGTGATTATGCTGTCCCCGTAATTCCGTTCACCGGCCATTTCGTGCTGCAATCTTTCATTTACCGGGGCATTGCTGGTAAGAAGATCTATATTTCCCGCATACTCGGCACCACATTTCCCACGGGTGGAATAGCCCACGGCATGGGCAAACATCTCCTTATAGGGATAATACCTGACCTCTACATTGTCGTGGTTCATTGCCTGCTCTGCCAATATCTCCCCGTCCGATGAATATATGGTGCCCCGGATAACCTTCCTTTCAAGATTCTGCTGCCGCATATTGTAAGAGCTGTTAATGGTCTTCGGCGCATACAGGTATACATAGGCCGAGAAAAAAACGGTTATCACAAGGAAAACCGTGACAAATAAATACATTATGATGTGAAGCTCGTGATTAGGGCTCTTTTCTTTGATTCTGTCTTTTTTCATATAAGCATCACTAAGTCAGCTACAGCATTCCTTCGCGGGCGGTTATCCCCTGGATTATGGCAAACATAAGAGCAGTTGACAGGAGTGAGGAGCCTCCGTAGCTCACAAGGGGAAGCGTGACACCCGTAAGGGGTATGAATTTCGTGACTCCCCCGATATTTAAGAATACCTGAAAAGCATAGCTTACGGAGATCCCCAGGGCAAGAAGCCTGAAAAAAGGATCTGTTCCGGCCATGGCAGCATTAATGAACATCAGAAAGGTACTGATACAGACAAGTATCAGACAGACCGCAAATATGCAGCCCAGCTCCTCTGCTATGGCAGAAAAAATAAAATCTCTGGTAACAATAGGTATTTTATCCGGGGATCCGTCATTTAAGCCCATTCCGAACCAGCTCCCCGTGCCTATGGCAAAAAGAGACTGGGTTATCTGGTAGCCCTGTCCCTCAATGTATGAAAAAGGATCCCTCCAGGCGAGAAAGCGGTTCCTGACATGGGGAAAAAGCTTATAAGCCAAAAATACCCCCACTGCCCCGGCCACTGCCGCAGCCGGCAGGATCCAGGGCTTCTTCAGTGCGAAATAGAGCATAAAAACATAGATCATAAAGAAAATGGCGGCACCTCCAAGGTCTCTGGAAAGCACCATTATAGAGACATAGGCAAGGGCGAATATGCCGCTTATAACAGCATTTATTGATCGGAGCTCCCTGTCCTTCCTGCTGTCCCCGAAAAAGCAGTCCTCAGACAGAATCCCGGACAAAAAAAGGATAAACAGGATCTTCACAAATTCCGAGGCTTGAAAAGAAACGCCTGCTATTGAAATAGAAAGTCTGGAGCCGCGTGTGACCTGCCCCAAAACTGCCACCAGGAGAATAAGCACTATACCCGAGATGCCGAAGGCATAGGTATAACGCCAGAGCTCCTTTATCCGCCCCGTGAGATACGGAAGCGGCAAAGTGATAATAAGTGAAAAAACAGCGATCACAAACTGCCTTAAATGATCTCCCGGAGAGAGGCGGTTCAGCATAACAAAGCCTAAGGCCAGAAAGAGGCACATATTATTGATAAGAAGCCTGCTGCAGCCCGGATACAGTATCCTCATAAGCACCATATATCCGATAAACAGCACCTCCTGCAGTGCGCAGAAAAACAGTACCTCCGGATCCCCGGTCTTAAAATACAGTACTGTAAAGCCACCCGTATGTATCAGTATCAGGAACAAAGCCTGCAGGATAGCGGTTCCCCGTCTTTCCTCCTCATTCCCGGAGCTGAAGCCCAGAAAGCAGTGCAGGGTATAGAGTGCAAAAAAGAATGCAAGCACATATCTTGAAAGTCCCAGAATAACAGTTGTCACTTATTCTACGCCCTTTCTGAAATGTCCTTTTGTGTAGCCCTTTATAAGCTTATTAAGCGTCTCATCCCTTCCCCTTATAAAGCACTCTGTGATATCCACGGCTTCCTCCGCCCTTTCAACCGTAAAATCAAGACGGACTGCAGCTGGTCCGCTTCCTCCAAGTTCTTCAGCCTCCTTAAACAGCATAAGTGGCACTGAATTATAGATAACGTTATAGCAGTAGCCACACTCAGCCCTTACGGGAAATACAGCCTTTTTCCTGTCCCTTATCTCCGAAAAAAAGCCAAAAGGCTTCTTTTCGCATTTTCCGGATACGGTCTTTTTTGTACACTGGGCGGAAACCATAAGTGGAGTCCTGCCGTATATCTTAAGAACAGAGTCACTAAGGCCCCTTTCCTTAAGCTCAAAAATATTTAATTCTTCAGGGCAGGTGCACTCCCTTATCCCCAGCTCCTTCAATACCTTTACGCTCTCCTTATTAAAGCTGTAAAGACAGGAATCCGCGTGTATCTCTCCCTTATAGCCCATGTCTTTAAGGAACCCGAGCTCCTCAATGTTACGTATAAGTATCCGTTCCGGTCTTTCCCTTTCAAGGAGCTTTAGGAGACCTTCTTCGGAAGAGCTTCTCAGAACATAGGGAAAAAGAAGCATAAAGGTCATGCTATCAACTCCCTCGGGTCTCTTAGAAGAGATAAGATAACGTATGTTTCGTATTAATCCCCTGGACAAAAGAATAGCCGCTGCCCTATCTGCAGTTTTCGGATCTTCAAAGAGAACGTCTGTATTCATTCAATATGTCCTCCTTTAATGCCTCTATTCCCTTCCTTCTAAGGTCGTTTATCGCTGAAACGGGCAGGAAGATGTCGGGATCGGATATGATCCCGGTCTTCTTAAAGCTTACTCCGCTATTACCGGTCTTCCTTAGCTGCTTTTCTATCCTCTCAGGGCTCAAGGGCTTATTTTCAGCTTCTTCAACGTTTATCCCCTCACACTCTACTCTGTGGGTACCGTATTCCAGTATTATCCTGGCTTTTCTTCCCTTCTTAAATACAGCGGATACGGAAGCTTCAAGTGAAAGGCCAGATTCCGGCAGCACTCCTTCGCCGGTCCTGTAGCTTCCTCTCTCCCTAGTTATCATCTCTCCGCCGTTATGCTTATGAAAGTAGCCGTTTATTGCTCCGCTCCTCGAGTACTGCTCCAGTATCTCCCGGATATCCTTTTCTCCTTTATTAAGATCTCCCTTTTCGTAGTAAAGATCCATATATTTCCTGTAGGCACTTGTGACAAAATAAACGTATTCCTTTGATTTCATCCTGCCCTCAATCTTCAGGCTGTCAACCCCGGCCTTGAGAAGCGCAGGTATTTCCCTTAAAGCACAGAGATCCTTCATGGAAAGTATGTAGTCATTATTATCATAGGGCTGTCGGCAAGGTCCGGCGCAGCGTCCCCTGTTTCCGCTCCTTCCGCCGAGAAATGACGACATAAGGCACATTCCCGAATATGAGTAGCACAGAGCGCCGTGGATAAAGCACTCAACCTCCACTCCCGCCTTTTCCTTGATCTCACGTATCTCTTCAAGGGAGAGCTCACGGGCGGGAACCACCCTTTCGGCTCCAAGCTCTCTTAGAATCCGGGCTCCGTGAACCCCGGTCACAAAACCCTGGGTACTCACATGGACAGAGAGATCTGGATATTCTCTTTTTATAAGGGAAATAAGTCCGGTGTCCTGGACAATGACACCGTCAAGCCCTACTCGGTACAAGGGCTCCAAAAGACGGGCAGCATCACTGAGCTCCCTATCCTTCATAAGGATATTTAAGGTAAGATAGACCTTTTTATCAAAAAGATGAGCGTGGTCAAGAGCTTCGACAAATTCTTCCTCCGTGAAGTTACCTGCGAAGCTTCTGGCGCCGAAGCGCTTCAAGCCCATATAGACCGCATCTGCCCCGGCATTCACTGCAGCCTTGAAGCATTCCGGATCTCCCGCAGGTGAAAGGAGCTCTGCTCTCAATGCTTTCTCTTCCCGGTTTTTCTGCGGGAGGAGACCGCACTCTGGCCCTCGCTCTTCGGGGCTTCCCTTACTATATCAGGAATGCCCTCGCTTACCTCTTCCACGTCATCATAGTTTTCTTCAACCTCTCCGGAAAATCCCAGTTCGGTTTCAAGCTTAACAATCTTTTTCTGGTTCTCGTTATTCTCAATACGGAGCTTCTGCAAAGCTTCCTCCAGATTCTTCATCTTTATCTGGTTTGTGATAAGGTCATGCTTTACGTCGTATAGTTCCTTATCCTTTGCCTCCGATGCTTCCTTCAGGCTGTCGTACTTCTCCCTGACCTTAAAATAATCATCAGCGATATTAAGCTGCAGCAGGGTGTTCTGCACGTCAATACTCTGCCTGGAAAAACTCTCGATCTTGTTGTACTCGGAAATCTTACTGTTTATATATGCGGCAACCCTCTGCAGGTACTCCTCGCTTTCATAACCGGACAGGGTAAAAACCTTTCCGTTTATTACCACCTCTGTGTCATGCTTAACTGCCATCTGATCTCTCCATAAAAACCTGTCCGAATAGTATAGCAGATAAAAAGATCTTCTTCAAGATTGTCAGGCCCTATTAGTCATTACGCATCCCTCTTTTTCTTCTCCGCTATAGCCACGCTTTGTATTCGT
>CAMVGV010000028.1 GCA_947167135.1 uncultured Lachnospiraceae bacterium | reverse complement strand
GAGGAGCGAGATTCTGTCATCCTGAGGAGCGAGATTCTGTCATCCTGAGGAGCGAGATTCTGTCATCCTGAGGAGCGAAGCGACGAAGGATCTTCTCACAGTCTCCAGTAAATATATCCCTTCTCCTCAAATTCCTTCCTGTCAAGAAGCCCCTTTACATCGGAAAGAACCCTTATCCGGTTTTCCCTGTACAGCTTTGAGAAATCGTTTTCCTTTAGTTTTTTGAAGCTGTCATGCCCCACGGCAAGGATCACCGCATCCATGTTTTTTATATCCTTTATATCGATAAAATCTATGCCGTATAAGGCTTTCGCTTCAGCGCTGTCTGCCTCCGGATCGGTGATAACCGGCTCGATGCCGTATTCCCGAAGTTCGTTCACAATGTCTATGACCTTGGTATTTCTGGTATCCGGGCAGTTTTCCTTAAAGGTAAAGCCAAGGATCGCAACCCGGGCTCCTCTTACGGGGATATCTGCCTTTATCAGGTTTTTAACCAGGCTTTCAGCCACGTATTTACCCATATCGTCATTTATACGCCGTCCTGAAAGTATTATCCGGCTGTGATACCCCAGCTCCTCTGCCTTGTAGGTAAGGTAATAGGGGTCAATTCCTATACAGTGTCCACCCACAAGCCCCGGGCGGAAATTAAGGAAATTCCATTTTGTTCCCGCTGCCTTTAATACCGACAGGGTATCGATCCCCATCTTATTAAAGATCATTGAAAGCTCATTCATAAATGCGATGTTTATATCCCTCTGGCTGTTCTCTATGACCTTTGCGGCCTCCGCAACCTTTATGCTTTCCGCCCTGTATACTCCGGCCTTCACTACCAGACTGTATACGGATGCGATTTCTTCGAGAGCTTCTTCATCCATACCGGACACGATCTTAGTGATGGTTTCAAGCCTGTGAACCTTATCACCCGGGTTTATCCTTTCGGGAGAATAGCCGATCTTAAAATCGCTTCCGCATTTTAATCCTGATTCCTTTTCCAGTATGGGAACGCATATATCCTCGGTGACTCCGGGATAAACCGTGGATTCATAAACAACGACAGACCCCTTTTTAAGGTTCCGTCCCACCACGTGGCTTGCCCCCTCCACAGGGGAGAGATCCGGTGTGTGATCATTCTTTACCGGTGTCGGGACCGCCACTATTACAAAAGAAGCATCCTTTAGCCGCGTTTCATCCGAAGTGAACTCTACACTGCAGTTTTTTACGCCCTCATCCCCCACTTCATTTGTGGGATCCTTTCCGGCTTTGTACTTCTCTATCTTTTCCTTATTTATATCAAAGCCTATGGTAGGCACCTGCTCTGAAAAAGCCACCGCGATCGGCATCCCAACATAGCCTAAACCCACAAGGGCAAGCTTCGTGTTTTTGCTTATAAGATCGTTATATATTGACATGAATATCTCCTTTATAGTGGACTACCCTCATATGCCACAAAGGCGGAAGGCTTAAACATACTTTCTCACTACCAGGTCTCTTAAAAAGAACTCCCCTCTCTTCAAGGCGAAGAGAAGAGAGATATTTCTCTTCTTCAGGAGCTTTAACTGAACCCTTTGATAAAGACCCATGCTGCCGGGATCCACCTTTTCGATAATGTCTGAATAGGGTTCGCTCACAAGGATCTTTAGAAAATCGTTTTCCTTTTCTCTCTTCGGCGCTTTATTCTTCTTATTCAGAAAAAATAACTCCAGATATTCTCCCAGCATCACCTTATAATACTTCTGCCTCACAGCCTCCGCAAACTCTTCCGGCTTATGATATTTTTCCACAAAATCCCCATAAGCTCCAAGGGTTTTTTCCATTATGGAAACAATATCCTGGTTGTAGCGGTGGCTTACGGAAACATCCGATATCCTGTAATGGTACCCCAGATACTTTAGATATGAAAATGACCGGCAGTGCTCAAAAACAGAGAGCATAAAAACCGTATCCTGTCCCTTAATGAGCCCCTCCGTATACCTTAAGCCGTTATCCCTGATTATATCGTGTTTGATAAGCTTTCCCCAGGGTGCCCCCACCTCCACGCTTCCCAGAGCCGGATTCCCTTTAAGCACCGAGAGCTCCAGAGTATCCTTCCTCCAGAGATCTGTGACAGGTTTATCAAGCACCCGGCGGATCTCCCTGTTGGTATAGCTGGTGGCATAGCCGAAGAAAAGGATGTCCGTACGTCTCCTCTGCATCGCCTCATATACGATATGAAGGCAGTCATTGGAAACAAAATCATCCCCATCCACGAACATGATATAGTCCCCCCTTGCCCTGGAGAGACCGGTGTTTCTCGCAACGCTGGTTCCGGAGTTTTCCTGCTTTATGTAAACCAATTTGTTATGAAGACCGGCAAATTCCTCAATAACACTTTCACAGCCGTTTGTAGAGCCGTCATTTACCGCAATGACTTCATAGTCCTTAAATTTCTGCCGGCAGAGAAGACTGTTCAGGCACTCTCTTAAATATTCGGCCTTTGTATTATATACGGGAATTATTACCGATATCTTCATACCGCCTCATACAGCTCCGGATTCCTGAAGAATTATGTCAACCATTTCTCCCACATCCTTCATTGTGGTGACCTTTCCCATAGGGACTTTGATCGAAAATTCCTTCTCCACCGCAACTATTAGATTAATATGCTCGAAGGAATCCCAGTCCTCAATATCCTTTGATGTGGTTGTTTCCGACAGCTCTATGGTATCGTCATCAAAAACGTTTCTGAAGACCTCTGTAAGTCTCTCAAATACTTCTTCTCTTGTCATATCCTTTTCCTCCGTTCTCCCGGAAAAATGCTTTAATGCAGCTATTCAGACCCCATACGCACCTTCTCAAAAAATCATTTAATCATTTTATCTCACTCCACCGGTTACCGCAATATTCTGTCCCGTCACGGCCTCTGCGGCATCAGATAAAAGATAGCTGATAACCGGGATAACATCTCCTATGGCAATATTCCTTCCGAGCGGATTTATCTCCGCATTTTCCTTCAGCACTACTTCCTTCTTCAGAGTACCGTTATGAAATTTGGTATCCATCATATCCGGTGAAACCCCGTTCACGGTGATCCCCTTTGAAGCATATTCTGCAGAAAGCGCCTTCATAAGACCGAAAAGGGCATACTTCGAAGTCACATAGGGTGACTGGTAGGCAGGCGCCCTCCCGAGAATACAGGAGGAAAGCATAAAAATGATCCGGCCGTACCTTTTCTTTGCCATAGGACCGATAATCCCGTTAAGGAGAGTAGCTGCCGACATAAAGGATACCTCCAGGCTGCGCCGGAAATCCTCCGGGTCTCTTTTATGAAATCTGTTTCCCGTCATTTTATCCGAAGGAAGATGAACAAAATGATCGGGGAAGACCCCTCTTTCTTTGATAATATCAAGTAGATGCCTTTGATCTTCCCTGTTAAGAAAGTCGCCCTTAAGAGGGAAAAGCCGCTCACCGAAGCTCTCCTTCAGTGCAGAGAAGCTCTCATTATCATTTCTGTAATGGGCATAGATCAAAGAATAATTGTCACCGATGGAATTAATAAGCTCCACCCCTATATCGGACGACGCTCCCGTCACAAAAATACATCTCTCATCCATTTACCAATACCTGCATCTTTCCTTTTAATACCTTCTCTCCCCTGTCATTCGTCATTGTTACCTTCAGCTCGATTCTTTGCACCGAATCATTCATATCCGTGATCTCTCCGGTGACCGTGATGACATCATTAAGGATCACCGGCTTTATGAATTTGCTTTCCACGGACTGGATGAGGCTTTTTTCCCCGGGAAGATACACTCCCGCCAGGGTCGACATTAAGGATGCACTTAGCATGCCAAATACCACTCTTTCGCGGTATCCCTTTGACTCTGCATAGCTCCTGTCATTATGAAGAGGATTGATATCTCCTGTTATTGTTCTGAACATATCAAGCTTTTCTTCGTCCAGAACCACGTCAAAGCTCGCCTTCATACCGGGTCTCAGATCCCTGTAGCCATAGTGATTCATCCCATTCCCCGCACCTTTCCGGCCAGCAGTCCGACAATAATGGAATTCTTTTTCTTAACCGCCTTTTCCAGCTTCATATCTCCCGCTGCCGCATATAATCTGTCTTTGATCTCATATCCCGCGGCCTTAATAAGCTCCTCGACCTCTTCTATGCTGTTAAAGAGATAAATATGATCTATCTCCGGAGCATTTACAGGAACGGTGACATAGAGATAAGCCTGATCGGAGCTTATGCTGTTAACGTGAGAAAGCATCCCCAAAGGATCCTCAAGGTGCTCCAGCACCTCGGCAATAACAACAAAATCGTACTTTTCCGCAGGCTTATGATCGTAGGCATTTTTCCGAAATACCCTACACTTCCCCATTTGATCCTTATCAAGATGCTCCTTCAGATAAGCATTTGTCTGATCAACGGATGTCTCCGATACATCGATCGCATCGTATTCAGAAAAACCGTTTATCATTACCGACTCACAGAAATACCTGCCGTGGCCGGGTCCGATCTCAAGATAGCGCCTTCCTTCCATTCCCTTCATAATATCCCGGAACCAGTGAAACATCTTTATGTGATTTGACCACAGATACCCCGAAACAGAAAGACCCACCATATACTTTGACATATATTCCTTTCTGCTGTACACCAGTCTCTCGGTTTCTTCAAAGCTCGAATACCTGTAACGGCCATGCTCCAGGAAATACATGGTCTCCTTTATCGTATCTTCTACCAGAAGCCTGTACGCATCTGCTATTTCCGTTATACTCATGCTCCTGGCGTAAAACATAAGAATATCCTCCAGCTTAGAATAATCATCCTCCGTATAGTACTTATCCATAGTATAGAGAATGCTTTCCTTCTGTCTTGGGTTTGAAGCAAATACCAGTCCGAGAAATTCCTCTGTCCTTTTATTCTTTCTTGCAGATCCGTTCCCAGTCATATCACACACCACTGCAGACATCTATATATCTGTTCTTTTTTGCATAGTCCTCTTTTATGTCAAAACGCCATACCGTATTTCCGTCCTCATCCTCAGATATCTTTTCGAAGCCCTGCAGCGCGTAGAATTCCTTTACCATAGCGTTTTTTGCGGTAGGATAATAATATCCGAATATTGTACTTACCTTCCTTTCAGTACACTTCTTCACAAGCTCGTCCATCATTGCAAATTCCATATCCCTTTTCAGTACCCTGCAGCTCATGATCCAGAGCTCAATATGGCACTCCTGATCCCTGATCCTTCCGATCACGACGCTTACAACACCGTTATCACCGAAGCGGTCACTGAGCTTCCCGTATATTGTAATGGTATCATCCTCCCTTTCCGCTTCCTCTATCTCATTTTGTGTATATCTTTTCGTGGTCAGATTGAACTGGTTGCTTTTATTGGTAAGCTGCGCGATCCTGGACATATAGGCGGGAATAAAGTCTCCTATCTCACCCTTCATATCCAGTGACCTCAGGTATTCGCCGTAATCGGTAAACTGTGTCCTGCTTTCTCTGCGCTCGGCATTTGCCTTATACATGGATTTTCTCTTCAGATCGTCCTCCGACAGTTCGGTAATCTCAAAAAATCCGGATCTGTCGATTATATCCTTATAATATTCCGGCCTGTCCCCGATCTCCGGAACCGCAGTCCCTTTATTGTTTGCCCTGACTATCTCCCTTTCAGCCGGATTATCGTCAACAAAAACAAAGCTTTCGGGAAGGAGAGACAGCTCCTCTGCGGCACTTATAAGGTTCTCGCTCTTTGGCTCCCAGTTTATCCTTTTTACCGCAAAATCCTCCGGAGACAAAACGGTGTCCGGGCGCCTAAGACCCTTAAGTGCAGTCTCCTCATCGTTTTTAGAATTGATCGCAAGAAGTATTCCAAGGGATGAAAGGGATTTAATATATTTCTGGAATTCACTGTAGGTCTGTCCAAGTGATGTTTCCTGACCTATCTCGATATTATCTTCTCCGTCATCACCTATTACCCCTCCCCAGAGGGTATTATCCAGATCCAGCATCAATACCTTCCTGTTTTTCCCCATAAGTGACTTGATGATATTTGACAGATTAAAGGCAAAACGGGGTATCGCCGGAACGGAAACCGCATATTTATACATATGCCAGTAGAACGGATCCGACCATTTTTCAAGCCCGTACAGAGAAGACAGATAATTTACATCATGAACATAGAATTTCCCGTGTGATGAAGCATATTCACCTATAAAGGCATTCAGTCTCAGCGTAAAGTTTACCGCTCCGTGTATATCCCAGAAATCCCTGTTCCCGAGGAGGCGCTCTGAGGGGTATTCGTAATTATTCTGTATTATCGGACATCCGTAGACTCTGTCAAGCCTTTGCCACATAGCTTCCAGACGTTCGCACTCCGTCTTAAATTTATTTTCCACGGTTTCGGCACTGTCATTGATGTCCGGAAAATCCGTGATATTCCTTACGGATGTACATATGAAAATGATCTCCGGCTTGAAAGCCTCCAGCTCACCATTCTCAAACATCGCATCCTCATAATACCTGTTATACTCGGACTCATAGAAAGTCGGCTTTATTCCGGAATTCAATAAAAAGAGCTCAAGTACCTTAACGATATCATCAGTGGTATATCCTCCGAGAACCGCAATCCTTAAAGGAAGAAGCTTTTCCTTCTTCAGAAGCTCTCTCCTTAAGGCCTTCTTTTTCATTATGATATAGTCTCCGTCAAAAGGATATTCCAGTTCCCTCAAGCCTATTCCTCCTCTTTTGTTGTAAACATTCCGCTGCTCTGATTATAGAAAAAGGATTTCTGTGCTATCCTTTCCCCGTTTTCCTTATTCAGCACCTCTATCATCATATCGTATCCGCCGATCTCATCCTCATCCACCGGCTCGGGCTCAATTCCGGTTCTATTAAGACAAAAATCCATTCCGTACTGATTACGGACCTTATCCGGTTCATATACGTACATTTTTATCTCTCTTCCCTCATCGACCGCACCGAAAATATAGGCAACCGCGTCCTCCTTTTCATCTAGCATCCCGGTTCTCTGTTCCTTCCACTTCTTTTTGTCTTCTTCCCAGGGAATGCTGTACAGGGGATCATTCCTGTGATCTTCTATTCCGATATCATCCTGCATATATCCCGCAAGGTAATCGCAGATCTTCCCGGCTCCCATAAAATTCAGGTGTCCGGCATCTCCGAAATCATAGTCATAGTCAAGCTTTATTTCATCCAGAATATCATTAAAGGATATCACATCTCCACCGTTTTCCTTTGTAAGCTTGATAAGCGCATTCAGATGCTTCTGTCTGCCGGGGGTGAATATTTTGGCATGTACCGGAATATCGGTAAGCACACAGCGGACGCCCTTTTCTCTGCACAGCTCCAGAATACGCTTATAATGGCTTACTCCGTCTCCGCCCTTCAGCTCCTTTACCTCATCGGTCTGCCGGACAGGCTTTTCCCTTTTATATACGGACGTCATGATATAAGCTCCCTTATCATAATTGACCTCTCTCTTAAAGTCCTCTTCCTTCAGGTCATCATATCTGCCATGATACGCATACAGCATTGAAATGAAGCCCAGTCTCCCTCCTTCAAAAAAACGTCCGGCATAATTTACAGCCTCCAGCTTGTTTCTGTTCAAAGGAAGTGCATCAATGGATTCATGCACAAAACCGTAGCCGGAATTGATCTTGTCAGATTCATCCGATATCTTTGCCGCATCAATAAATACAACCTTCGGAGAACAGTGGTCCAATGCTTCCTTAAGGACATAATAGGACATCTGGACAGATTCCCCCGCCGAAGCCAGATTATACGAGGATATCCCGTATTTATCCCAGAGATACATAGGATCCACCGCTTCATGCATTCTGCTGGCGCCAAAAAAAAGCGCATCAAAATCCGTCCTTGCATTCAGAAATTCAGACTTATAATATCTGCTTGTCTTGTCAACAAAAAGTCCGGATAATCCCATCATTATCATTACAATAAGACACAGGAATATAACCGTCTTAAAAAGCTTTCTTATTTTCATCTAAAACCCCTGATATATGAAATCCGCAGCATGATATCCCGGACCGTACATTCCGAAGATCATTACTAAGGTGAAAAGGACAAGCCACGCGCTCCATCTGAAAACTATTCCCTGCTCTGCGATCCAATCCCTGGCATGTCCCTTTTTTTCCCTCATAAGAGCTGCCAGCAGCATTAGAAGCAGGGATATTATAATAACAGCTGTATCCGTTCCGGAAAGACCCGTATCGGCAAGTGCACCGTTAATAAAGATCCAGGGATTGAAAAAACCGGGTGTAAAGGACAGTATTATGGCTTTAAGCATACGGAATGCGTTCATTATGCCATCTGACCTGAAAAAAACCATCGATATACAAAGGATCAGATAAGTCCTAAGCTTCCTCATAAGATGATAGCTGAAGGACGCCACGTTTATGCCAAGTGCTTTATTTATCCCGGAAAGATACGGAGAGAGGATCTCATAGGAAAGCATAACTGCCCAATAATAGATCCCGCATCCAAGGATGTATCTATATCCCCCATGCCATATTCCGATAAACATCCAGGTACAGAACATACCTATACCGAGCGTTACAAGCTTGGAGGCCTTTTTTCCATGCTTTGCCTTTATCCTGTTCCCCACTTCAAGAACCGGTTTGCTTTTAAGAACCGGATACATTATATAGTCCTTTACCCAGCTTCCGAGGGACATATGCCATCTCTGCCAGAACTCCTGTGAAGTCTCGGCAAAAAGAGGGTTATTAAAGTTTTCCGGAAGCTCTATTCCGAAAAGCTCCGCAACTCCCAGAACGATATCCACGCTCCCGGAAAAATCGGCATACAGCTGAAGCGGATATAGAAGAAAGCTGAGAACATACCATAAGCCGATATGTGCTTCGGGAGCTCCGTATACCGTATCCACTATTGCCCCTATCCTCTCCGCAAGGACAAGCTTCTTAAAGAAGCCCCACAATATTCTCTGCGCCCCGCGGCATATCCTGTCTATATCGAAGCTTCTCCCCTCATAGACAGATTGAAGCGCATTGTACCGGCTGAAGGGACCTGTGGTGAGCTGCGGGAAAAACATGAGAAAAAGCAGGAGTCTGAAGAAATTTTTTTCACGTTTTGACGTTTTCCACAGACAGTCGATTATGTAGCTTACCGACTGAAAGGTATAATAACTCATACCAAAGGCCGCCGGGAACGGGATCTTATTTAGAACAGGCACCGCCGGAAAAACCGAGTGAAGAGCCACGGACAGGCCGATCCAGTATGTGCTTCCCTTAAATAAAAACCAAAGCAGGATATTGACCGCTATTGCCGCGAAAGCCACCGTATTCCGGTATTTTTCCGTTCTTTCCATAAGGTACGACGAAAAATGCGCCGTAAGCGCTGTTATCAGCAGAAAAACAAGAGTATAGGGAACCGCAGCAAGAAAATAAAAAACAAAGCTGAGAAAAAGCAGTGTCATCCACATATACCTTTTCGGAGTCAGGTAATAAACAACCACTGCCAAAACAATAAAAATAATGAAACTAAGGGATGTTATGGTCATCTGGATCATGGAAATTTCGTTACATATGCCTGTTTGTCTTAAATTTGAGTGAATCCTTGTTCGCTTTCTTTATGAAATCCTCATAGGCGGCCCTGAATATCCTTATGAATACAAAGCGGGGCAGCTTCTTATAGAGGATCTTTTCAAGCTTAAGGACAATACCGTTATCCGCAGGCTGCTTCACATAATCGTTCCAGGGTGACAGAGCGATATATTTGTCAAAAAGATCGTTATCCGGATGGACATTGTTCTTATGCCAGGGAAATTCCCCCACGAAGCGGAAGAAATGATATATGACCGGAGCGGTGAGAGCGGATCTCATCTCCTCAGGTGTATAAAAACCCCTTCCGCCAAAGGTTCTGAAGTATGACCTCGGAGAAAAGGCGAGATATACCGGCTGTATATTATATCTGGGGCTCAGCTTCATGATCTCACCCTTTAATACCACATTCAGGAGATCCTGATCCGGTGAGGGATACCAGGCTCTTACATTCCTTATGTGATCCGCGATACGCTCGGAACAGCGTAGCCTGCGCCATTTTTTCATGTCAAAAAGGATAACCCCCGAATTGTAATAAAAGTCAGCCATATCAAAATTCAGGCGTTTCTTATGCTTGCGTACCAGGGAGTCCAGGCACATGGCTACAGGGTGGTCTCCCATATCAAGGTCAATAAGCGTATCCAGCTTTCCGGTAACTATGGTATCCGCATCCAGGTACAGAAGCCTGTCAATATCCTCATCCATGATGAAGGACAGAAAGAGCCGCATGTTTGCGGCATAAGACCCCCTGTAGGAGGGCATATGCATCTCCTTCATGAGGGCGATAAGGTTCTCGGTCCTCACAAAATTCAGAAGCCTTCCGTACTGGGCGGTAAGGCTCCTCAGCCTCTGGCAGGAAAACTGGGACAGATCCTCTCCGAGTATGAAGATATGGATCCTGTCAATGTGCTTATTGTTCTCGAGAAGACTTGTTATGCTGGCTCCCGCATAGGGAGCGTATTTCTCATTAAACTGATAAAGGACGTTAAGGTTCATGTATCTGCATTTTCTGTCTTATCCGTTTTTTCCTCTTCCGGTGGATCATCATCAAAATTCAGCCGTTTCTCCTCCACCACAAGCGGACGGTGCATGATTCGTGTATTGATATTCAGAATATACTCCCCCATAAAGCCGATAAAGAAAAGCTGAAGGGATCCTAAGAGAAACACTCCGATAAGCATGGGGGCATAGCCTGCAGAAAAGCTGTACCAGTGGGTCAGCTTCATCACGGTATAGTATATAGCTATGCAAAAGCTCACGAGCCCCGCGAAGAAACCGAAAAACGTGGCGAGCCTCAATCCAACCTTGGTATAGGAGGTAATGGAGAGCATAGCCGCATCATATAATTTGTAGAAATTATTGCTGGTCTTCCCGGCTCTTCTCTTAGGCTGTACAAAAGGTATCTCTTTTCTCTTGAAATTGTACTCCGCAACTATGCCGCGCAGAAAGGGCACCGGATCGTCCAGTTTTTTCAGAAGAGTTATAAAGGAGCGGTCATAAAGTCCCGTACCGGTGAAGTTTTCTATCATCTTCACATCAGACATATTTCTGATTATCCGATAGTAAAGTGTCCGTAAAAAGTAGATGAAACCGTTTTCCTTGCTTCCGGTCTTTATAGCGCTTACGATCTTATATCCATTCTCCCACTCCCGGACAAACTGAGGTATGAGCTCCGGCGGATCCTGAAAGTCGCATGCCATGGATATGGTACAGTCCCCGCTGGTCTGGCACATCCCATAGAAGGGTGAATTGAACTGTCCGAAATTCGTCACGTTAAAGATCGCCTTGATCTTTTTATTTGTGGCACAGATCCCGGTAAGCTTCTCCCTGGTGCCGTCTGTGGAAAAATTGTCTATAAAAAGAAGCTCATAATCGTATTCCGGGAGCTCTGCTGTCATTATCTCAATGATCCGTTCGCTTATCGGCTCCACGTTCTCCGCTTCATTGTAGCAGGGAATCATTATGCTTATCGTCTTTTTCGTTTTACCTGTCATTTATACTGTGTTGTCCTGAGCGTTCCCTTTGTCATCCTGAGCGTTCCAGATCAAATACCTGCCGCTTCCTCTCTTATTCCCTCATACACTTCTCTCGGAAGGAAGGGGAACATATCATCAAGCGGTGCTGAAACAATAGTGCCGTCCTTAAGTACTCTTGAGGAGGTCTTTGGCTCAAAATCCTGCTTATGATCCAGAACGGCTTCCAATATCACCGGTCCTTCCGTTTCAAAAGCCTTTTTAATACGGCTGTCTGCATTTTTTAAGGAATCCGTCCTTAAATAGGAAAGACCGAATGCCGAAGCTATCTTTTTAAGCTCAGGGAAGGATACGCCGCTTTCCCTGTCTATCCCAACGTGCGCCCTGCCCTTAAAGAGGTTTCTCTGGGTCTGCCGTATGGAATGATAACCGTTATTATTAAGGATTATTATCTTTATATCCAGCTTGTTGTGGACTATGGTCTGCAGCTCCTGCAGGTTCATCATAAAGGAGCCGTCCCCGTCGATACAGATTATCCTTCTCCCGCTGCCGGATGCTGCGGCCCCGAGCGCCGCAGGCAGGGCAAAGCCCATTTCCGCAGAACCGGAATTCGTAAATATCCTCATTCCCTTCTTCAGCTTCAGGGTCTGGAAAACCTGCACACAGGCCGCACCGTTTCCGCAGATCACCGCGTCTCCCCCTTCAAGGTTTTCGGAGACGATATCCAGAAAGGCGTAGGGATTCATAGGCTTCTGTACCTCCAGATACTCGGGAAGCACTGTTGGAAAACGCTTTCTTAGCTCCCTGCACCACCTGAGCCACTCTCTGTGGTCACCCACTTCGTCTGCGGCAGCATGGGCAAGCTCGGCACAGACATCCTTGACATCCGCGTGAACCGGCATGTCTATTTTTACAGTTGGTTTACATAATTCTTTTTCGTCGATATCGACCTGTATCTTATAAGCCTTCTCAGCAAATTGATGCTTATTATAGCTTATATTCCTGATATTCATCCTGCAGCCCAGTACGATCAGCAGATCCGCAGCCTGTACGATGAAATTGGCGGCTCTCTGCCCGACAGTTCCGGGTATCCCCGCATAGTAGGGATTACTGTCCCACAGAAGATCCTGCGCATTCCAGCAGGTAACCACCGGAACCTTCAAAGCACTGGTGGTCTCCACAAACTCCTTATAAGCTTCTCCAAGCCTTATTCCCTCTCCCGCGAGGATAACCGGGCGTTTCGATATCTCCAGCCTCTCAAGTATCTTGTCTGCCTCTGATTTATCAAACAAAGGCTGCTCCTTCTTCTCGGTATTCTTCTTTTCGAAGCCGGTAAGCTGCTCTGTCTCTATGACGGCTCCCTGTATATCCAGTGGAACGTCTATCCATACCGGTCCTCTTCTGCCATGGGTAGCAAGATACCAGGCTTTCTCCAGTTGATACCTTATCTCATAGGGTTTGGTGATCATAACCGCAAATTTGGTAATAGGCTCAACAACCCGCACAATATCGCACTCCTGATCCCCCAGCTGCCGAAGATCAGTTCCCGTATATCTCACGGTGGTTTCTCTCTTAACCTGCCCGGAGATCACAAACATAGGAACAGAGTCCACATAGCAGTCGAAAACACCTGTTATAGCATTGGTTCCGCCGGGACCGCTTGTCACACAGACAGCAGCCACCTTTCCGGTCAGTCTGGTGTAACCCTCGGCTGCTATCGCCGAGCCCTGCTCGTGATGATTGTAGATGCAGTGCAGCTTTTCGTGATGTCCGAAGGCATCATTTAAGTGCATGGCACCTCCGCCGGTCACGGTAAACACTGTATCCACCTTATGATTTACAAGAAAATCCGCAATATAATCGGCGATCCTGATCTTCATTACTACTTCTCTCCATTTGGACTTTTGACGTTTGTTTCATAAAATGATATCACAAAGAACATGATTATTCCAATCATACTAAGTATGGCTCCGGTCTTCAGGTAAGGGGTCTCGTATTTAAGATAAACACTGTGTTCCCCTTTTGTTACTGGAACTGCCATATACATAAGCCCTGCCCGGAAGATCTTTTCCTCCCTGCCGTCAATATAAGCTTTCCATCCCGTACTGTAAGGAATTGACAGCATTAAGAGCTTATTGCGGTCCGTTTTTATTCTTCCGTTTACCGCATCCTTCAGTATCCCGGTTCCGCTCATCGTTGTCTCCCTGAGATCTTCCAGCTTCTCCTCTATCGATGACAGTGGCTGGCTCCTTACCTCCAGTGCATCAAAGGTATAAACCCCGGGCTCCCTGAAGGAGATCTCAAGGGTCTTTTCCCCCTTTCCGGTATTTCCGAGATTGATAAGGAAATCATGCCTTCCGCAGTAATAGTCCTGCCTGTTATTATAGAATTCCATTATCTGCTGACGTCCGTCCAGGCTTATCATCATACTGGAGGAGCCGGGTCGTCCGTCCGTTGTATTTTTGTCCCTGACCTTCGCCTGTTCGTATGGCGTGAGTCCCGCCCAGGCTCCCTTATCGTACATCTCCCTTTCCTTGTAGCCCTGAAACCTGAGGTTCGTAAAGAAAAGGTAGGTCTCCGAATCTTCGCTTCCGTCAAAACTTATACTTACTCCCCCGTTTCTCCTTACTGTAAAAGAATTTGGGCCGAGATCCATATCCCCGCTCTTTTCAATGCTTTTCAGCACATTTACGGAATCATCCGTAAAAGCAGCCTCTTCATATCCGGCATCCCTAAGAGCAGCGGCATCTTCATCCGAAATAACCGCTCCGGTAAGAAGAGCGCTCTGCCTTCCCGTCACCTCCGCCCTGTCAAAGGCGCTTCTTGAAATGAAACTGTCGACGGTATATCCGAGAGGCAGCGAATTTTCATTTTCGTAAAGCTCAGCCTTCCCTGCGGTGCTCTCCTTTTCAGCTATCTTTTTGAAGCCCTTCGGAACCTCACCTTCGGCGTTCTCTCCGGCAAAGCAGTACTTTACCGCTGCCAGGGCTTCCAGACCCTCTCTTGATTCCACTCCCTCATAGTCATAATCCTTTGGCCAGTTGAGGTAAAGGGCATTGATAAAGTCAGAGATATAAGGGCTTGTCAGCGAGAAATAATACTGTGTGCCCTTTAACCCGGTCTGCACGGAGCTGTTCTGGGTCCGCTCACAGTCATACAGCTCCGTTCTGTAGAAGGAAGTATCCCCGGTATCATTTAAGGCTGCGGTATAGCTGTCATCATTAAGAAGCATATCCGCCCTGTGAAAATCCAGATATTCGTCCAGCATTCCGTCCTCAGCAGTAGAATAGGAGTACCAGCCGTTTAAGAAAAGTGACATAAATGTTACAATGAGGATCAAACCCTTTTTTAATCCCCGTGGTATTTCCCCCCGCATGAGAATAAGTACCAGAACCAGAAGAAGTACTATGGAAAGCAGGGATTCTTCACTCCTCACAAAGAAAAAAGCGGCGCTGAGATATGTGAGAACAGCCAATACTTTGATAAGTCTCCCCTTACGCCCGGGATCAAAGCAGTTCAGCCTGCTAAGCATGGTGGCTGTGACCATAGCGGCTGAAAGAGCCCAGGCAAAGGTCCAGCGGTTTACCACATAGGCAAAGCCGTTCAGCATAAAGCCGAAAAAGGGAATCATGGCAAAGACCGTCAGAACCGAAAATCTGAGCCTCAGCCTTTTTATCTCCTTATCCTCAAGGCTGTCGGTAAATAACATAAGCACCGCCAATGCTCCCACAGCAGTGAAGCCCATAAGGGTCCAGCTTCCGGCCCTCCTGCTTATCATAAAATTCGCCGTAAGCTGCAGATAGTGCTTCAGAGGATAGAAAAGAGGCACGTACTTTTCCGCCGCAAAGCGCCCGGATGAAAAGAAGACGCTTAAAACAGGAAGAAGTATCACAGCCGACAGGAAAAAAGCATTAATCCCGTACAGCAGAAACTCCCCGAAGCGCTTTAAAAGATCGGCTGCGTAAATTTTTACACTCTGCCTTACTCCATATCTGTCCCTTTCCTCAGAAATAAATTTATGAAGAATATAAAAGACCGTGAGCAGAACCTCCATATAGAGGAAATAGAAGTTTGCCGCTGCTGCTGCCGCTACCGACAATATGAAAATAACAGGCGATTTATTATTAAAAATCCTGTCCGCTCCATAGATCATCCAGGGGAAGTAGCATACAGGTATCATAAATATCCCGTGCATCAGCCCAAGCACCAGGGCAAAGGCGGAAAAGCAATAGATCATCGCACCTATAAGAGTATAAAAACGGCTGTTACTTCTATTCAGGGAGATCAGTGAAAATCCAAGTCCGCCGATAAAGGAGCGGAGGAAAAAAAGGAAGGCATAAAAAAATTCCATAAACCTTATGGGAACAAACACCGACAGAAGGGTGAGCGGATCCCCTATGGCGTAATAATGGAAGGTTGTTATAATATCCGATCCGTAGCCCACCGAATGATCCCACATAGGAAAAGAAAGCCTGTGCTCCTTAAACAGGTTGGATAAGATCCCGCGTAAATACTTCGCATAATAAAGAAGCCCGTTATAGTGCTGCTTTAAGCCGTCCTGCTGCCAGATAAAGCTTTTATGAAAAGCAGGAAAGTACCAGAACATGAGTATGGCGGTAAAACAGAAAAAAAGAATATAGGAAAGCAGATACGCATATCTTTTTTCCCTGAAATTTTTATATAAAGAGTAAATCCTGCTCATAAGAAATTTTCCGTGTTGTACCGGTTTATCAGATCATAAACATCCCAGGGAGAAGCTGCAGTACCTATATTCGGATATTCATCCACATCTTCCTTTGTCTTGAACCCGAAGCCGTAGGTCACTCCGATAAAGAGGCAGCCGGCCTTTTCCGCCCCCTCGGAATCGTAACAAGTGTCACCTATCAAAACCGCCTGATCTGCACCGATCCCGAAGCGTTCACAGCTTATGCGTATTGTGTCGTGCTTCTTTATATTATCAAGGGCATCCGTTCCGACTATACTGTCAAAAACGCTGTCAAGCCCGTAGCGTCTTACTATCCTCTCCGCCATATCCTGTTTTTTCAGGGTGCAGACTCCTTCCACCAGGCCGTCATCCTGTAGTTTGAACAGCGTCTCCCTCAATCCCTCATAGGGATCGCAGAGCTCCACATAGCCCTTTTCTCTGTAAAGTCTCCTGAAAACATCAGCGCATTTTGCAGCCTCTTCCCCGGAGATCCCAAGATAATCCCGGAAGCCGTACTGGATCGGAGGGCCTATGAAATTATCGATAACTCCCGGCTCCAATGCCGGAAAGCCTTTTATTTCAAGCGTTTCACTCACAGCCCTGTCTATCCCGGGCTTGGTATTAAAGAGGGTTCCGTCCATATCCCAGAGAACCGCTTTAATAGCTTTTGATCCGTTTATATTGGTTGACATAATTCTTTCATCCATTCTACTGTCATCCTGAGGAGCGGATGCGACAAAGGATCTTTCTCTCCAACTGTCATCCTGAGCGTATACTGTCATCCTGAGCGAAGCGAAGGATCTTTCTCTCCGTGGCACTGACACGCTCAGTGAAGGATCTTCTTCACTCCTCATACCTGGAGGGCGTGATAAACTCGATCTCCATCCTCTCCTTAAGCTTCCGGATGACTCCGGCCGTATATGAATTTAGCCTTATGGCATAATCTGCCGCAAATTCGTATTCCATTGCAGGCTCACTGTAATTCTTTCCCCGTTCCTGGACATAACCGTCAAAGCCCGCAAGATAAGCCTTATTTACGCCGGTCTTATCAAGGAGCCTGAGGAACATGGGAAGTGAATTGTCGGGGATCTCAAAGCTCTCATCTATAAGAGATGAATAATCGAGATTATAATCAAAACCCTCCTTCGCCGCCGTCACATTGCTGGTGGCTATTACCGGGATCTGCACTGCCCCGTCCTTTTTTTCAAGCCTTGAGGAAAGCTGCATATATCTTTTGGAATTACTCAGAAAAAGCATATCCGGGGCATACTCATCCGGAAGGAAGTTAATGGATATTATAAGCGGATCGTGTTCCTGTAAAAATGCATCTATCCTCCCTTTTTCCGCCTGAACCGAAGGTGCCGGTCCGAGGACAAGCACACAGCCGCTGGTTTGGAAAACGTTTTTCAGTCTCTCGATATCGACTTTGTCATTTATATCCTTCTTCTGATATTCAACATAGAGCTTCTCAATATAGGTCTTATTAAAGGCAAGGCTCTCCTCCGGCTTTATCCTTGACAGAATGTCATCGATCTGCTTAACGGAAAGTGTCTTTTTCTGAAGAAGGTACTGGGCGTACTTCGGATGGCAGTCATTGCTGGCACAGAGGAAATACTGCATCTGATAGCCCCAGGGAGATTTCTCGTATATCTTCATTATCCCCGTATCTATCATTTCCAGGATCTGGCTCGTGTGATAATGACTTCCCCTGTTCTCATTGAGATATGCGGTAAGAAGCTCCAACGGACAGTTTCCGGCAGACTTGCCCATACCGTAGGCGGAGCCGTCTATTATAATATCCCTGTCGCTGTCTGCCTCCATAAGAGCTACGGAATTTGAGAAGGCAAGCTGGAAATTATTATGGGCGTGATAGCCTATCCTTATTCCCTTTTTCAGCCTCTCATCAATAAGCTCAAAGATATGGAGAAGATGACTTCTGTCCAGAAGGCCGTATGTATCAACGATATACATAGCGAAGGGCTCAAGTCTGTTTATCTCTTTAACGAGTTCCTTCATCTCCTCATCATCATAGCCCGTCACAGACACTGGCTGTGCACCCACGAGATATCCCTTTTCCTTCAGCTTCCTGCAGAAATCAAGGGCTTCGTAACGGGTCTTCTTTTTTATCATGACCCTTATTCCGTCGATCTCGGAATCCGCCGCATTCCTGATACGGGAGATATCACAGGTTCCGTAATCGATCATAGCAAAGATCTTTGAGCTGCCATGGTCAAGACCCTTGATAAGTCTGTCCATTCCTTCGGAATCCGGAGTTATGCTGCGGTCGGGATCAAACTCCTCCCTCTCATCAATAAAACCTGCTTCGATGTAGTCTATACCTGCAGAAACGGATCTTTCAAAGAGATTTGCTATATCCCCCCGTCCGAAACGCCATTCATTTATAAACCCTCCGTCCCGGAGGGTACAGTCAAGAAGTTCTATCCTTGTCATCAGCTGTTTTTTACCGCCTCATGTATTACCCTTATCATTCTGTCAAGCCTTGCCTCATCCATTCCGGGATAAAGCCCTATCCAGAACGTATCATTCATTATCCTGTCCGTATTTTCAAGTTCTCCTATGACCCTGTAGGAGCTATTGTCATCCCTTATATCATCAAAGCAGGGGTGCTTGATAAGGTTCCCCGAAAATAGCATACGGGTCTGAACCTTTTCATCCTCTATGTATCTGACTATTTTATTTCTGGAAAAGCCCTCCTTTACCGTAAGTAAAAATCCAAACCAGGAGGGTCTTGAATTTTCCGTGGCCTCTGGAAGTATAAAAGCATCACTTAAGTCCTTAAATCCTTCATAAAGAATATCAAAATTCTCTCTTCTTCTTTTCACAAATGAAGGGAATTTTTTTAACTGAGCAAGCCCCACGGCAGCCTGCATATCCGTAGGCTTAAGGTTGTAGCCGAAGTGTGAATACACATATTTATGATCGTAGCCCTTTGGAAGAAGCCCGTACTTCCCGTCATAACGGTGTCCGCAGGAATTGTCGACTCCCGGAGCACAGCTGCAGTCACGCCCCCAGTCACGTATCGACCTTATTATCTTATGGAGCAACGGATCGTCGGTGTATACAGCTCCGCCCTCTCCCATGGTCATATGATGGGGCGGATAAAAGGATGAGGTCCCGATATCTCCTATCGTTCCGGTCAGCCTCTCTTCCCCGTCAAGCTCATATACGGAGCCAAGAGCATCGCAGTTATCCTCAATAAGCCATAGACCGTGACGGTCGCAAAAATCCTTAACACTTTTCAGATCGAAGGGATTCCCCAGGGTATGGGCAAGCATAACGGCCTTTGTCTTTTCTGAATATGCTTCCTCAAGCCTTGTTACATCTATATTGTAGCCCGGAACTGTAACATCAAGGAAAACCGGAACTGCCCCGTACTGGATAACAGGTGCTACTGTAGTAGGAAAACCCGCTGCAACGGTAATGACCTCGTCCCCGCGCCTTATCCTCCTGTCCTTCAGAAGAGGACTTGTAAGCGTCATAAAGGCAAGGAGATTTGCACTGGAGCCGGAGTTTACGATAGAAACATATCTTAGTCCCAGATACTCCGCAAAGCTTTTTTCAAATTCCGCGGTATAACGCCCTGCGGTAAGCCAGAATTCCAGGGAGGAATCAACGAGCTTCGTTATCTCCTCCGCATCATAAACACGCCCTGCGTAGGGGATCCTGTCTCCCTCCTTATAAGGCTTTTTCTCTTCATGGTATTTTTCCGCATATTCCCGGACGATCCCGAGTATCTTTTCCCGGGCTTCCTTTTCACTTAAATTATCAAAGTTCATTATTCTTTCCCGTCACTCAGGTATTCTTCGATCTGCCTGAAAAGCTCCTTCCTCACATCGCCCTTCTCAACATAGACCCTGCTCCACTGAACGGTCTTCTTCACTGCTTCTTCAACATTCCAGACGCTTTTCCATCCAAGCTTTTTCTTCAGCTTTGCACAGTCAAGCTTCAGAAAAGAAGCTTCATGGGGGCCTCCGTCATTCCTTACCTTTGCTTCAAGGCCGTCTCCCCACTCCCGGCAGAATATCTCCGCAAGCTCCCCGGCGCTCTTTACATCCGAAAGCTCCGGTCCCACATTATAAAAATCCGCATATTCCGGCTCATCATACTGCCTTGCGGCTATATCCGCATATACCGTTACCGGTTCCAGAACATGCTGGAAGGGACGGGTCGAAGCGGGATTCCTTATTATCACTTTTTCACGGCTTTCAGCAGCCCTCACACAGTCCGGAATAAGGCGGTCAGAGGCAAAGTCACCGCCGCCTATGACATTTCCGGCTCTTGCGGTGGAAAGGCGCGGCGCATCAGCGTCACTAAAGAAGCTCTTAATGTAGCTGTGTGTCACAAGCTCAGAGCAGGATTTGCTGTTTGAATAAGGGTCATAGCCGTCAAGCGGCATATCCTCCGTAAATGCTTTATCCTCATCGTTATTAAGATATACCTTGTCGGTTGTGACATTAAGAACACTCCTCACGGAGTCTGTCTCCCTCACACATTCCAGGAGATTTACCGTTCCCATCACATTGGTTTCATAAGTAAGTCTGGGTTCACGATAGGAGGTCCGGACAATGGGCTGCGCTGCCAGATGAAAAACTATCTCCGGCTTCTTCTCCTTAAATACCTTAAAAAGCTTTTCATAGTCCCTTACATCCCCTATGATATGGTCAACGTCAGATCCGAGTTTACATAACTCAAAAAGAGAGGGATCCGTAGGCGGCTCCAGTGAATAGCCTGTGACCAAAGCTCCGGCTGATGACAGAAGCGCGCTTAAATAACCCCCCTTAAATCCTGTATGTCCGGTAATAAGCACCTTTTTTCCTTTATAAAATGAAAGCTCCTTCATTCCCATACCTTCCATGGTGCCTTTCCCGAAGCCCAGAGTTTTTCCAGCTGTTCCTTCTCTCTCTGGGTATCCATGCATTTCCAGAAGCCCTTATGAAGAAATGCCCTGAGCTCATCCTCATGGGCAAGCTGCTTTAGGGGTTCCTTCTCAAATACGGTACTGTCATCCTCCAGATAATCAAAGATCCGGGGCTCAAACACCATATATCCGCCGTTTACAACGCTCTCGTCCTTTTCTTCCTTTTCGGCGAATTCCCGTATCTTTCCTTCCCTTCCTATATCAAGAACTCCGAACCTCTGATCCACCGCAATGGCGGTTAAGGTTCCGATCTTTCCGTGGGATCTATGGAATTCCAGAAGCTCCTTTATATTCACATCCGAAACCCCGTCACCATAGGTTAACATAAATGTCTCATCACCGATATAGTCTCTGACCCTTTTTATCCTGCCTCCGGTCATGGTATGAAGACCCGTATCCACCAATGTCACCTTCCAGGGCTCCGCGTAGTGATTATGGACCTCCATACTGTTTTTTGAAAGATCAAAGGTAACATCCGAAGAATACAGGTAGTAATCTGCGAAAAACTCCTTTACTATATGCTGTTTATATCCGAGGCAGATAATGAATTCATTGAAACCGAAATGGGAATACTCCTTCATTATGTGCCAGAGTATCGGCTTATCACCAATCTCTATCATGGGTTTCGGTCTTAAATGGCTCTCTTCCGAGATCCTTGTACCGAGTCCGCCCGCAAGAATTACTACTTTCATGCATTAAACCGATCCTGTCAAGACTTGCTGTAAAGTTATTTGTGAACAGCTCCTAAATGAATATTATACCCTAAAACCCAATATTTATAAATCCTTTACGGGAATATGCCCCGAATTACCTGACCAAGATTCTTCGCTCCGCTCAGAATGACACTGTATAGTCGATATGGACTATCTCAGGATCCTTAAAAGCTCATGCAGGGCAAACCAGCATACCGGTATCAGATATAATACTAATGCCGCTGAAATGAAGATGAAATAATAAAGATAATATAGCACAGAAGATATGGCAGATAGAACAGCATTGCCCGCAGCTTTCATCCATTTTATGTAAACCAAAGCCGCGACAAGGATCAAGGCAATTATCGTTATGATCATTCCCGCTTTATGTCCCGGAGGCGAAAAGCTTAATTCGACCCTGTTCTCTCCCTGATCGATCGGAAGCAGCATAAACAGTCCTCCGAAATCCTTAAGGGTTCTTTTTTCTCCGTTAACCTTAGCGCACCACCCCGGGCTGAATGACAGAGGAATAAGCGCGTGGTTTCTGCTCCGGTCTCCCGTAATACTGAAGCTAATATTGCTCTTTCCCGCTGCAGGCGCACCCGCCCCTGTTCTCTTTTCTTCAGCCTCAAGCTTTCCGGAAAGCGCCTTCAGCTTATCAATATCTATCGTTATTATTCTCGACTTTTCCGGACAATCCAGTTCAACTGCGCTGTTTTCAAAGATCCCGAGGAACAGCAGATTAGAATTAAACCACGCCGGATAGGCTTTGTTCTCGGGATCTCCTATGCTCGGTACCGCTACTGTCTTTCCGTTCACCCGTATCTCCTCTGCCTTTCCTTTGCCAAGATACAGAGCCTTCCTTCCGGAAACCTCTATTTCAACAGCATTTCCATTGTTATTGCGACTGTTATTTTTAAGCTCCGATATTTTGATAACATCGGCTATGTTTTCCGCATCCCCCGACAGAGCCTTATACAGAAGGTTATTGTTTTCCGTAATACTCCCTTCCGTAAGGTCTGCATCTTCAATAGTATTGGGAACCGCAAGGGCAAAGGGCAGACTTAAAGCGTTATGGTACAGATAGTATTCTCCCTCAGAGGTTTTAAATTCACCTTGTTTTATGTAAACCGACCTGACATCATCTTCATACTCTCTCACGGTCACTATATCCTTTACCTGCAGCAGCGAATCCGTAAAGAGGGTTCCCCCTGAATCCAGTATCCTCATAAAGTGGGTACTGTAGCCAAGCTTCTCGGCGCACTTTATCATTTCCCCTGTGGCTGTATTGGCCCATCCTGTCACCGTGGCATGTCTTATAACCATTCCGTAATTGGTGTTGAGATCCGTATCCGGATTCTTAAGCCTCTCTGTCCTGCAATTTTCATCAGAAGCGCTAAAATATCCCTCCGCTGCCTCGCTGAAGGCCTCTGCCTTAAGGATGTATTCCCCGCTCTGCTCCGGATCGGCGAAAAACCTGTCGGTGAATTTCGGAAGTCCGTATCCCACATAGGCGCCAAGGATCAGTTCAGCTATAACCACAGGCATAAAAATCCGGGTCATCATATGGTTCAGTCTGCTGCCCTCGAGCTTCTTCAACGTTCCGAGAAGAAGGAACAATGCGGTTAACATAATGCACACCGTGATCCAAAGCATAGCCGCACGCGAAAACAGCAGCCTTATATCCCATGGCGCTTTATTATCATATATTCTAATAAGGATAATAAGAGCAGCGAACGCTGCGGCTGCCATGCCCTCTGTCCCCTTCCCCGCTCTTTCCGCCGGGGCTGCGGCTGCCATGCCCTTTGTCTCCTTCTCCGCTCTTTCCGTTAAGTAGGCGGCCGCCGCGATAATTGAAAAAGGTATGAGATATCCGCATCTTATGGGATAGTGATAATAGGTGCCGAAGTGCCAGAGTATATTTATGGATTCAAAGGGTATAAGCGCACAGGGGATAAAAACAGCTGAAAGCACCGTAATGACAAATCTCCGCTCTCTTCTGAAATAAATAACCCCTGCAATTATTAAAACTATAAAGAATTCCAAGGCATAGAGCTGGAAATACTTCACATAATACTCATCCGCGCCTACAGAATTCAGGATCGAAATCATGGTTTCAAGGACGCCTCCTGAAAGATTTGAATTAAATCTTGATGAAAGCGTCATCTGCATTACCGATGGGAGCAGCATAAAGAATGAAAGCAGAATTCCGGCAACTGTTCCCACCGCCAGGTCTGCTGCCCTCTCCTTCCGCACAGTCTTATCGGGGCAGATTAGTGTTATGTAAACTCCTGAGAACAGGAGTACATAGATCAGGTGCATAAACCCCAGATAATAGCTTAGTGCGGTCATAAAGCCGAGCATCAGGGCATACATTACCCTTCCGCTGCCTCTTAAAAGACGCACAAGAGAAAGCGCAAATATCGGGAAGAATACGGCAGTGTCAAGATAGGTCGGGATAGTATAATGCGTCAGTGTATATCCGCATAGACCGTATGAAAGCGCAGAAATAAAGACCACACTGCGCTTAAGCTCAGGAAATATGCTCCGCAGAAAATAAGCCATATTAAATGACATGAATAAGAGGTGCAGCCCCATAAATACGGACAGTGAGGGATAGGTGAGTTCTCTTGGTATCAAAAGAAAAAAGAGATTAAATGGAGAGATATTCCACTGTATGGCGCTTCCCATAGCGAGATTCTGCCCGCAGTTAATATACCAGTCAAAAAAAAGAGCCGACCTTCCGTGGAGAAAATCCCAGATATGATAATATAGAGGCGCATTTGTCTGCCCCATATCATAGTAGTCTATGAGATTATCACCGAAGGGAAAGATCCCTTTAGAAAAAAGCACTCCCGAAAAGATAAGGAGCGTAACAAACGCGGGGATCAGACACTCTGCAGCTATCCGTTTTTGTTTACATAACATTGACATCCTCGATTAGCGTTGAAACTCTGTCGGAGCCTGAACCAGGACTTGGTTAAAACCATCCGCCGTTAAGACTTATCACCTGACCGGTAAGATATGAATTGCTTTCCGCAAGCTGAAATATAAGTTCCGCAGCTTCCCCGGGGCTTCCCATCCTGTCTGCCGGTATCTCCGAAATAAGCGCTGAGCGTTCTTCCGGACTTAAGTGCTTATTCATATCCGTATCTATGACTCCGGGAGCGATCGCATTAACCTGTATATTGCTAGGTGCCAGCTCCTTTGCAAGAGCCCTGGTAAAGGCATCAACACCGCCCTTTGAAGCGGAGTAAGCGCTTTCCATCGCGGCTCCCGCGCTCCCCCATACGGAGGATACATTTATTATCTTCCCCGATCTGTTCCTTAGCATTTTCGGTATCGCTTCCCTGCAGGTCAGAAACATTGACGTAAGATTAGTGCGTATCACACTGTCCCATTCATCGAAGGTCATATCCTGCAAAAGCCCGTAGTAAGCTATACCGGCGTTATTTATGAGCACATCAATGCTCTCTATCTCATCCATCACACTTTTAATAAAAGAGGGATCTCCCACGTCTCCGGCATAGTGATGTCCCCTAAATTCCCGAAGATCCCCGACATCCCTATGACAGATAAGAAAAAGCTCATAGCCCTCTTTCTGGAATTTTTGAGCCACCGCCCTGCCTATTCCTCTGGACGCCCCGGTTATCAATACTGTTTTCATTATTTACACAATCTGCCTTGGTTTTCATACGTCACTTGCGGTTCCGCAAGTGACTGTTCTGAATAGTTACCTTCAACTATCGCTCAGGATCTTTCCCGAATAAAGGAAATCCCCTGCACAAATACCGAAAATACAAGCAGCGGCACGATCTCCATAAGAACCCTGTTTCCCGAATCGCTGGTCCTCACCGCCAGCACACCGCCTCTTGCAAAGCACACGGCAATGACCGCAAGCACCAGCGCCGCAGGGAGAAACAGCACAACCGGAATATCCCTGCCTCTTCTCCTTACAAGCTCATATATAAGCATAATACAATAAATAACGATCACTATTAAAAAGAGACCCCAGCCGTTACCCAGTCTTACATTCAGGAAAAATGCCTTGAGATTTGTAAGATAACGTCCGCTGTTTATAAACAGAAGTCCGGCATTTCCCAGGGTCAGCAGGATTAGCAGCAATAACGGCAGATATGCGTTCTTTATCCTGTCCCGTATTAATATTATGTAAACCATCAGTGCCACTATCAATCCAACCATTAGCAGGGCAGTCTTTGGATCAAGAAAGCTGTATAAGGGGTCAATACCGATCCGCAGGTAGATCATCCCATAATATCCTACTTCCATTATACACAGAGGCAGAGCGAAATGGATCAGAAGCTTTTCTTTTCCTATCGGAAGTACGGAAAAGGCAAGAGCCAGAACAAATACCAGAACGCCCCCCTCCATCCGGCTCATAATGAGAAAAGCACTCATAAAGAGGATCCTGAAATCCAAAAGCCTCTCCTCTGCCCTGTCAGGAAAAGTGTTGTCAGATCCTCTTCCTCCACCACCTGCAGTAAGCTCCAGCAAAAACACAATGAAAAGAAAATCCATAAAGTAAACGTTAGACAATATCCATTTAGACAGTACAATAAAAGGCTCACAGCTCACGAGAAAGAGGGTTCCGAGTAGTGACGCGGCAAGAGAAAAACCAGGTTTACATAAATCATAAAAGCCTGAAAAAGCCTCATACAATCCGGTAAAAAAGATCAGGATGAAATTTATATTCAGGAAATGCTGTATTCCAAAGCTCTGGTCAAAATCAAACAAAAAAGGAAGGCATTGTATAACGGCCGTTGTTTGACCCACATCCGTAAGGTACTTGTCAAGGCTTGCGGAAATAAAGCCGTCGTGAACAAGAATGGAGGGATACATAGAATAGTAGTAAACGGAGTCATTTGTAACGATCTGGGAAAGAATGCCCGAACAGGAAAAAAGAGCCGCCAGGATTACTACAGCATACCCTGCTGCAGCAAAAGCCGCATCCCTACAGCTGTTTTTCTTATTCTCCGCTTCCTTAAATGAACCTTTATCCGGAAGATCACCGGCCGGAACTTCTTCATCTTCAAAATATAGCTGCTGTCCCGCATCACAGGGTCTCAGCCTAACATATGCAATAAATGCCGCCATCAGGAGAATATATAAAACTATGATATTATGTACAGAAAGCCTGACCCCAAAGATCAGGAGGAGAAAACCCGATACCCCGAAAAGCGAAAGCCCCAGCGGAAAGGCAAGCAGCATATCCCTTTTCCCGGGCAGCCTTTTTCTTATTACACCCGCAGGTATAAGCCCCGCCGTAAAGAGCCCGACAATAACCATCACCTGCCTGAGAAAATAAAAGCTCTCCCTGCTCCCTATGATATTCCTGTATGCGTAAATGTCCATTTCCTTTCCATTATACGCTATAGTTCGAATAAGCTCAAAGGGGGTATTTTTCCAAGCATCCTGTCCTTCAGACGTATCATCACTTACTGATCCAAAATGCTCTCAATATCAAACTTCTTTCCCGTCCTGTCTTCGTACAGATCCCTGTAGGATTTTCCCTGATCCTTCGGATCAAGGTCCACGTTTTTTACGGAATTGATCCATGGACTGTCCTCCGGCAGAAAAGAATATGCCACATTATGCTGGATCCATTCGTATGCCATGTCGTCACAGGTTCTGAAGGAAACCATGTCCTTCCCATGGATCGGATGCTCATTTATTAGTGCCTGACATATAATAGCCATATCCATCGCATTCGTTATCCTATAGGAATCTGTTATCTCCCAATTATCCGGTGTGTACTTTGCCGCATAAGGAGTACCGTCATAAATAAAGGCATAATCCGTTCCGGCACCGGTCAGATCTTTAAGTCCAACATCCTCAACTCCGGACAGTATTCCCGGTTCTGCGCTGCCGTCCTGTTTTGCCAACCCCTCCTTAACCTGCTCCTTAATTTTCTCCTTCGCCTTGTCGGCATAATCTATAGCCTGTTCCTCTGCGATCCGTAGGTAATGATGCGATTTTTCTTCTATTACCGCCGCTTTATTCATATCAATGCTTTTGCAACCCCCGGCCGCCAAAATAGTAACAGCTGACAGAATGCATATTATTTTCTTCATAAGCTGCTCTTCACCACTCCATCCATCTCTTATCTCTTTATCTCCGACTTCAGGATCTGTATCAGTTCCTTTAATGATACCTTGTTCCCGGTATCAAAAGAATCGTCATTGATCGTAAGGCAATGCAGTTTTCTGTCGAAAATGCATTGTGCAACGTGATTATGCTTCCTGTCAAATTCCACCGGTGATTCAGATGTCACGCCTCCGGTTCCCTGCGAGTGAGCAAGCTGAATATATACGACAGTATCGTGCTCATATACATTCAGATCCTGATTCAGTCCCAGAATATGCAAAAGCTCATCTCTGTCATCAATCTTTTCTTCAAATTTGTTTGATATTTCGGCAAGTTGCATTATCTCACACCTCCAATAGTCTGAATTTGAAATAAACCAATCTGGTTTTCATACGTCACTTGCGGTTCCGCAAGTAACTGTTCTGAATAGCCAATTTGATTATCATCTGTATGTCAGGTTAAACTCGCAAACGCTTCGCTTTTTGCTCGTTATAAAATCGCTGCTGACGCAGCTCTCCGGGTACGGGGCTTATAACCCCGCACCCGAAATCAAGATATTCCCACCACCTAAAGGTGGTGGGTTATCTTGATTATTTTATATAAAACACATTGTCATCCTGAGCGTTAGCGAAGGATCTTATCAAAAACTGTGTTTTATAGATGAGTTACCCAATCTGCTTATATTATATGATACAAATACAAAAAGTCCAAATCATTCCGATTAATCAGCCGTATTCCCGGATAGCTTCCACTGATATATGTTAAGGTCTACCTTTCCGTCAGTAACCGCTATCCCTTCCGCTTCCAGCAGCTTTGCCTGTTCTCCCGCCCCGCCGAAGGCAAACGCTCCGGCCAGTTCTCCCCTGGCATTTACCACACGAAAACAGGGAATGTTTTCGGGATCGGGATTTTTATGAAGCGCATTACCTACTGCACGGGCCATCTTCCTGTCACCTGCCAGCTCTGCGATCTGCGAATATGTGGCAACAGTCCCGTATGGTATCTTTTTTACCGCTTCGTATATTCTCTTTGAAGGACAATCACTGATAAGATCATAGCTCTCGGCGATCATCAGTCTGATGTCTTTATCCGGAATACTCCCGTCGAGAATGATCGTGTTCCAGTGGGTCTTGTTCTGATGATATCCGGGAATGACCGATTTGTAGATACTTCTCCAAAAAAACGCCTTTTCAGGATCTGTTTTTAAATTCAGATTAATATAGCCGTCTCTTTCATACGTCCAGAGAAAGGCCTTCCTGTTTCCGCTATATCGGACCAGCTTCCAGTTCTGATCGGAAAATGGAGCATCCTGATAAGTATCCGGAAAGGAAAGACCATATTTTAATATTTCCTCTCTTGTTTTCATAATCCTGTAATCACCCTCTCGAAGTCATTTCCGCTGTCTTCTCAAACATAGCCTTCTGCTCCTTCAAAGAAATCTTGCCGACCTTATACCCGTACTCCAAAAGTTCTTTTTTATACGTAAGTTTTTCACTGATCCTGTCCATGATTTAATCGTAATCTGTAATCCCAAGCCTGTTTCCGAAGGGATCCTCAAACTCTGCGGCATTCCCTGTATGGATCCGGAAGGGAGCGCTTAAGAACTTTATACCTTTTCCCTTCAGATCGTTATAGGTTTCCACTACGTTATCGACAACAAACCATATTGTCGGTTTGGCATCAGGAAACTTCATTTTATCCTTCAATATGATAGCAGGTTCTTCAGAACCCACATTGAAAGCAGACATCCCTTTATCTGAAAAGTCAAATTTGAGATTCAGTCCAAGCTTATTTCCATAGAAATCCTTAGCTTCTTCCATATTATCGATTGGCAGAAAAAAATTGTCATAGCTATTCATTTTATTCCTCCTTATAACTCTCATACAGGTTATGCGCCCATTCAAGAAGAGTCACACACACCTTTTCCTGCTGTTCCATGATAGCTCTTCCAACTAACGGAATATCAGCATGTTCTGTCAGGACAGAATGATAATACCGCTTAGATTCTTCTATCCCGGATATTATATTATTGATAAGAACCAAAGCCGCAGGCTTATCAACCTTATTAAGATTACAGATAACTGCGTTAAAATCCAGCAACACTTTTGGAGGTTTTAGAGACTGTTCCGTCATAAGGGATTCCAGATAGTCTCTTCCTTTTTTTGTTATATGATAAATAATCTTTGTAGCAAACCGTTCTCCGGCTATCTCATCACCCTCTATATACCCCTGTTCCTGAAGTCTCAGCACTTTCTTATAGATAGATGGAATGCTGATCCTTGTCCACTCCGGTAAGTTATGCTCCTCGACATCCTTTTGTATATCGTATGCG
This sequence comes from uncultured Lachnospiraceae bacterium, assembly GCA_947167135.1. Classification (GTDB taxonomy): domain Bacteria; phylum Bacillota; class Clostridia; order Lachnospirales; family Lachnospiraceae; genus NK4A144. The sequence goes on along the minus strand of CAMVGV010000028.1, from coordinate 3,495 downwards.
CTTCGGGGCTTTTTTGCTACACAACCCAGGACTATGATATCTATACTGGACATACAACCATTCTCCTTATACTATAAATTATAGTACTATATTTTATAGTATAGGTCAATGACTTTTTTATTCAAACAACTGGCCTGGCAGCTTTAGTTTCTCCTTTGGCGGAAATTCTTTATCAAACTCCTCCACATCGGAGTCTTCTACATAGTAGCCTTGCGGCGTCTGATAGACTCCGGTTACATCATCCAGATATCCGTGTATCAGCTCTTTACAGAGAAAGAAGGATGAATCTGCATCCTCCGGCAGGTCGTGATAACGGATGCCGAACTTACTTGCCACGTCAAATCCGCTTTTGCCATAGAAATCAATGTTTCCTTCAAAAAGAACGGCTCCGAATCCCATTTCCTTTGCCTTTTCTAAGGAGTAGTCAAGAATAGCCTTACCAAATCCTTTGCGTTTCAATTCCGGGGTAATCCCTATCGGTCCCATTGTGAGTACAGGAATGATTCTTCCATCATCCGCTTCTATAATTGTCTTCATAAAGATATTCTGACCAATCAGCTTGCCTTCCTTCTCCATTACGAAATCCAGCTCCTTTACAAATGCCGGATCATCCCTGAGAACATGGATCACATAATGCTCGCTGCATCCCGGGCGGTAAACGTTCCAGAATGCTTCCCTTACAAGGTTTTCAACTTCTCTTTGTTCTTCTTTTCTTTCTGATCGTATTGTTAATTCTTTTGTATTCATTTCTTTTCTTTATCCTTTCATTTTTGAATGTTTGTTAATCTTTGATATCTCTTTGAACTTTAATTTCTTTGCCTGAAGGTATCCGCTGCCATCAGATATGTATTCATTCTCCCTTTTTAGTTTTAGATAAGAGGCCAGTCTGGCTTCCGACAGTTCGCCGTTAAGTATTGCTTTCCTTATGGCACAGCCGGGCTCATCGGTGTGAGAACAGTCGGAGAAACGGCACCTGTCTTTAAGCTCCTCAATCTCCGGAAATGCTGATTCTATTCCATCCTCACTATCCCACATGCCCAGTTCTCTCATTCCGGGAGTGTCAATAACATATGCTTTGTTTGGAAGTTCCATAAGTTCTCTGCCTGTAGTGGTATGTCTTCCCTTGTCGTCATTACGAAGGCCCTGGGTTTTGATCAGATTATCCCCAAGAAGTCCATTAATCAGGGTAGATTTCCCTACTCCGGAGGAGCCCAGGAATGCCACGGTCTTCCCCGGCCTGACATAATCATACACTGCATCAAGATCCTCAAGATATGCTGAAACCGAGATTACATCAACCCCGGGAGCCACCTGGCCCACCTCGGTTAGTTTCGTTTCTATGTTGTTACACAGATCAGCCTTTGTAAGTACTACAACCGGTGTAGCTCCACTATTCCATGCTACTGAAAGGTAACGCTCCAGGCGCCTGAGATTATAATCATTGTTTAGCGACATGCAAATAAAACAATAATCTATGTTAGCCGCAACGACCTGCTCCTTTTTCTCCCTTCCTGCTGCCTTTCTGATAAAACAGCTCTTTCTGGGATAAAGTGCGGTTATTATGCAATAATCCTTATCCTGTCCGGACTCCACAAGAACATAGTCCCCTACCGCCGGGAAATCAGATACCGAACTTGTCTCATATCGAAATCTCCCCGAAACCTCCGCCTTTAATTCTTTAGTTTCTGTTTTTACTTTGTATAAATCCCTGTCCAGGGCAATAACCCTGGCTCTTTCCAAAACAGCCTCTTTAGGCCGAGTATCTTTCTTTGAATCCATCTGTGATCTCCTTTAGATTCTTCCTCAGCTTGTTATAGTCTCCTCCCCCATCGAAAAGATCGATAGAGAGTTTAAGGGGTGCATAGAATTCTACCGCGAGCTTTCTAGAACCTGCCTTCTCGGCGGCTTTATTAAGAACTCCCCGCTTTATCATTTCCCTGAAAATGTCCTCCGAATAATCTACCGGCCCGCATCCTATCACATCCTGGTACAGCTTCATCTTCTCAGGACTCTTATACTGCTCTATAGTGATCATTCTTCTAAAGCATGCTGCATATTCATCTTTTGTCCAATACTCAAATTGATTGACCACATAGTCGCAGAAATCCTTTAGGCTTACTTCCTCATATTTACCCGGATTCTTTTCATATTCCTCTTCGGGAACGGAATCCTCCCCGGCCCTTTTTGCATCCTTCTCAAACATCCTTTGGACTATACTGTCAAATATCTCTTGTTTGTTCTTGTAGTGTCTGTAGAGTGCTCCCTTCGTTATGCCCAGCTTCCCGGCTATCATTCCAGTAGAAACTGCGTCAAAGCCACTCTCTGCAAACAGTTTTAATGATGTTAGTAATATGTCTTCCTTTGTTGTCTTCATTAAGTCTCCTCTTGCAATGTCAAAAAGTGAACGACTGTTTACTGTGATTGTAAACGAGCGTTTACTTTTTGTCAAGAAGCTCGTGCAGGGAGTCAACGGGGTACGCTATTCTAATTTTTTATAAATTTAGATATTGACATTATGTATTGTGCGCAATATAATAGGGTAAAAGTTAATAAAAGATGCAAACCACATACAAAGAACAATACGAGGAGGAAACAAATATGATCTATGATTACGAAGTAACTACCGGAAAAGGAGAAAAACTCAGTCTTGCAGATTATAAGGGTAAAGTGATCCTTATTGTTAATACAGCTACAGGCTGTGGATTCACACCGCAATACGAACCCATTGAAAACTTATATAAGGAGTATCATGATAAGGGATTAGAGATACTGGACATTCCCTGCAATCAGTTTGGTGCACAGGCTCCGGGAAGCGATGAAGAGATCCATGAATTCTGCACACTTCACTATAATACGACATTTCCACAGATGAAAAAGTCTGATGTTAATGGTGAGAATGAACTGCCTTTATACACATATCTGAAAGCGCAAAAAGGATTTGAAGGCTTTGATGATCATGAGTTAAAGGGAGTACTCGAGAATATGTTTAATGCTGCTGATCCTGACTGGGCATCCAAGCCTGACATTAAGTGGAACTTTACAAAATTTGTGATCGATCGCGAAGGAAATGTTGTGGCAAGATTTGAACCCACTGCCGATATGAATAAGGTTGAGGATTGCATTAAGGCATTACTGTAACTATAACAGAATAAAAGTTAAACTCGCAAACGCTTCGCTTTTTGCTCGTTATAAAATCGCTGCTGACGCAGCTCTCCGGGTACGGGGCTTATAACCCCGCACCCGAAATCAAGATATTCCCACCACCTAAAGGTGGTGGGTTATCTTGATTATTTTATATAGTAACGGACCTCGAGACAGTATCCCGGGGTTCGTTTTTTATGCTTTATAAAAAATGTTGACAAGTTTACTTGGCATTATTATGATAAGAGCATGACAAGTATACTTGGCAACCCATAAAATAATCGGAGGCAGATTTACAACTGGTTTTCGGTACCCTTCAGCTTATATTGGCTGCAATGTTCTTTATAATGTATG
>CAMVGV010000027.1 GCA_947167135.1 uncultured Lachnospiraceae bacterium | reverse complement strand
TCCCCACCACAAGCTTTTCTTGTGTGGTGACAATTACTTTTGGCGCTTTAATCAATACATTACTTCACAAACAGATCTCTGTACCAGCTGAGAGCATTGAGGTATGCATCATAAACCGTATCCATATCGATATCATCAACTACCATCCGACGGCAGACCTCGATAAAGTCGGCATTTTCATAGAGGCGGACAAAGTCCAGAACCGGAGCCAATTCACCCTTTCCGCTGATCAGTGCATCATTGATGTTCTTTGCCACATGGAGCATTTTCAGTGCTTCATCCATAGGCTTGTCAAGCATAATATCGACACAGGAAAACAATCCGGTAAGGAAAAGCTCGGAGGAAAAACCTGCAATATTAAATACCGGAGCAAGATTTTCCGCAAACTTTGCACGAACCATGGACATCCTTGTGATCTCACTGGGCTTGTCGGCACAAAGCTCCTTGGTGACTGCCGTATTGATCCAGCGCTTGAGCTCTTTCTGACCCAGCATTGCAGCCGCGTGGCGGACGGAGGTGATCTCCGAATTGATCGCAATATGGTTGACTATTTCCAGAAGGGAGATAACGAGTCCGGCATCTCTTCCGATAACATCCGCGGCGTCGGTCAGATCGAAATCAGGGGCATTCACCACATTCAGCAGTTCAATATAGTTGATCTTTAAAGGATTGACTTCCTTCTCATTGCTGGTTATCGGCATCCTGAAGAATTCACCCTCGTAAAGGTCATATTTGCCATCGGCACTCAGGGTTTGATATTCGTCCTGACTGTTTACATTTACTGCTATGAGCTTCATGTCGGGGTAGAGCTTATTGAAATAGATCTTTGCTTTTGATATCACTATTTTTTTGTGATCCAGAAGCACATAATCACATTCCGTAAGGATGGGCCGGTATGCCTCGAACATATCCACCGTAAGCTTTCTGATGGCGAAACGGAAGCCTTCCCCTCTCAAAAGCTTTATCCTTTTGACGTAATCCTCATCGGGGGTTATGGAATTGTCCATCAGGAGGACCACCCGGTTTCTCGGAACCGTACACTGTGAAACAATATCCGCAAAGATATTGATATTATCCACAGGAACAAAAACCTGCTTCTCATCGTTCAGCACGGCAGTGCCCATACTGCCAACAACTTCAAGACCCGATATCCTTCCGACTCCGTCATACTTTGCGGCAACAGCCATGTCCGGATTTAAGAAAGGATTCTCCTTTTCAGAGAATACAGAATAGGCCTTTACGATCATTTTTTCATTAAAAAGAGGCATAAGTGCAGCAAGCATAATGATCTCCCTTCGCACAAAATACTTAAATTTGTAATTATTATACAATATTTTTGTAGATTTTGCATTATTTTCTTGATACAAATGATTCGGAATGTCAAAAGTATTCCCAAATGTGATACAATTCTGCCCGTATGGCAGAATCGACACGATGGTACAAACTGGATAACGCGGCAAAGATAGTGCCTTCACAGGCCAGAGGCGCCGATACCAGGGTATTCCGCCTCACCGCCGTATTGAAGGAGAATGTGGATAAGGAGATACTGGAGCAGGCTCTGGACGAGGTGGCTCCGGAATTTCCGATCTTTAATGTTGTCCTGAAAAGAGGGATATTCTGGTATTATCTCGAGGACAGCGGTATTACCCCGGAGGTATCGGAGGAAGGGGAATTTCCACTGGAGGCTATTTATCATCCGGGACGGAGAGCTCTTCTCTACAGGGTAACCTATTTCAGGAAACGGATAAATCTGGAAGTGTTCCATGTCCTGGCGGATGGGACCGGTGCCTTTATGTTTTTGAAGCATCTGGTGGCGAAATATCTGGAAATCAGGCATTCTCTTCCGCTGACCCGCTTTGATGATGATATCTCTTCCATGCAGGAAAACAGCGCAGATGCCTTTGATACCTTTTATGAAAAAAGCGCGGATCTCGATCAGCTTAAGGATATGGGCTCGAACCGGGCTTGGCAGCTGAATGAGGAAAAGGATCCGAACCTGCGCTGTCATCTTATAGAGGGGGTTATCCCGGCGGACCAGTTCCTGAAGAAGGCCAAGGAATACGGAACCACGGTTGGAATACTGTGTGTGGCGGTTTATATTGAGGCTGCGATAAAGAGGATGACGGTACGGCAGAAAAAGAGACCTATAGTGGTGAGTGTTCCTGTAAATCTAAGGCAGTTCTACCAGTCCTTTACCGCCAGGAATTTTTTCAGTGTGATAAATATTTCTTTTGACGCCACGGAGTATAACGGGACAACGGAAAGCATCATTCCGGGTGTTAAGAGGGCCTTTGAGGAGCAGCTCTCAAAGGAAAAGATAAATGAGAATATGAATTCATATGCGGCGCTTGAGCATAATATCGCGGTCAAGATGATACCGCTCATTATCAAGGATATAGGCATATATCTTTTCAGTATAATGGCAAACCGCGGCGTCACCTGCACCATGTCAAATCTCGGAAGGATAAGCATGCCTCCGGGACTTGAGGAATACATAGATTATTTCAGCGCATTTATGGCGGCACCATCGGAGCAGATCTGCGTTTCGACCTTCGGAAACAGAATGGTCTTCGGCGAGGTAAGCCCATACACCACACATGGAGTAATGATGAATTTTTTCAGGATCATAAGCGGAATGGGTATTGACGTTGAAATATCCAGCAATGATTATGATGCCCGGGAAGGAGAGGCGGAAGATGCAGTACTGCCCGAAGTGCAGGGTTAATATACACGGGCAGAAAAAAGCCTGCCCTCTTTGCCAGAAAAAGCTGGAATACAAGGAAAGTGATGAAGGGAGCTTCCCTGTTTTTCCGGAGAGGAAGATATCCAGCGTAACCGTAATGAAGATACTTACCTTTATTCTGGCGGCTTTCTGTATCGTCACGGGGATGTTGGGCTTTATGATACCCGAAACGGATGCGGTGATAAGGATATGCCATATAGTGGCCTTCTTTATCTGGGGTGATGTTTTTGTCATAAATTACTTCAGATATAATGTGTTGAAAACCATTACCGTCGAGGCGCTGATCGTTATGATCGCGGTGATCGTGACCGACGCCCTGACAGGCTGGCACAGGTGGTCGGTGACCTGGGTCATCCCGAGCATTCTTTTGGTAATGATGATAGTTACGCTTGTCATATCGAAGGCCGCAAGGCTGCATGCTGACGAATTTATCTCATATCTTATACTGGATTCCGCTGCCGCGCTGATCCAGCTGATCTTCATAAAACTTGGAATGAACTGGTTCCCTTATCCCGCAATGATAATCGTGACGCTGTATCTTCTTCTGGATGCGGGTGTCGTGATATTCAACTTCGGGGATCTGATGAGTGCCATTGCGAGGAGGCTGAACCTGTGATCACCCCAGTCAGACCGGGAATACCCGTGGCACCGGAATTGAAGACGCGTCCCCGTTACAATACCTGGTACAGAGTCCCGAAGGAGGAGGGAATAACCGGAGACGGCGGTTCCTGGCATTTTTATCTTTCAAAGGGGCATGAGAGGAATCTTCTGATCTTTTTTGCAGGGGGCGGTGTTGCCTGGGACGCTTTCACCGCAGCCCATCCCACCGAGGCCGCGGGAGTGCTTAAAGGAGACCCGGGTTATTACTGGGCGAATCTCCGTCCGGTAACGGAATTTATGAATATCAATCAGGGTATCACGGAGAACCGGAACAGGCTGAATTACTTTTACGACTGGAATATGGCGGTGATAACCTATTCCACGGGAGATTTCCATCTGGGAGACTGTGACTTTTATTATGACAGGAGGAATCCGGAAAAGGTCATGCATTTCAGGGGTTACAGAAATTTTTCCATCGCCCTGGAGGAGATAAAGCGCCGTTTCCCGGAGCCGGTGAAGCTGCTTATTGCGGGTGATTCTGCCGGAGGCTTCGGAGCTGCCGCACTGTCCGGCGAGATACTGAAGCACTATGACCCTGACAGGCACAGCGTTACTGTCTGCTCCGACAGTGCCCTTCTGCCATGGGACAAGTGGAAAAAGATCATGAGGAAGAGATGGAATACCCGGCCTGAAATATATGAGAGGATAGAGAGCAGCAATCCGGTGACTGACTGGTACAGGGCTCTTTATAAGGAATACGGGGATAGAATAAGATATCTTTTTACCTGCTCCTGCCGCGATGAGGTGCTTTCTGCGTACTGGAATGCCATTAAGGGAAATGATTATGTGAGTGATGCGGGTATACGCCTGGATTTAAGGGATGCCCTGAGGTCAATGGTATATGATCTTTCGGATATCACAGGCTCGTTCTGCTTCTTTCTCAATGATCTTCCGGTACACACAGCCATCAGAAACCCGCTGTTCCATTCGAGCCTGGTTGACGGGATCAGTATGCACGAGTGGCTTAAATGCATGGTAAACGGCGAGCACTTCAGCGTTGGCATGGGATATATTCACGAATAAAAGGAGGGATCTGGACAAATGATGAACGATTTTGACACTTATGCTCTTTACGGGATAAAAAAACGCAACCTGTATTCGGTGAGGATCAAGGTGATTCTGGATGCACCCGTTCGGGAGGACGTTTTAAGGACTGCTGCCGAAAAGGCCATCAGACGTTTTCCCTATTATGCAAGAAGGGTTATGATAAATGACCGTAATGCCTACGAACTGATACCCTGTGAAAAGCCTGTCACCGTATCCAAAGATGATCATATTGTTGAGCTGGGTACCGGGGAGACAAATGATCTGTTATTTGCCATAACCTACGACGGCAGCAGCATATATTTCAATTTCTCCCACACTTTCTGCGGAGGCTGCGGAGCCATGCGATGGATAAAGTCCACGTTATGGTATTATCTGACAGGATTGGGACATACGATCGACAGTTCGGGCATAATGACTCTGGATACACCGGTAACGCCCGAAGAATACAAAGAGCCGGATGCCGCGTCCCTTCCCACGGATCCGCCCATAGGCAATCTGGATTTTCCAACGGATTCATTTACCCTGAATGCTGATTATATGGAGTTTATGCGGGATCCTGACGGCGTCATGGGTTTTTATCCGGTCAGGATCCCCAAAAAGGAGCTAATGAAATATGCACGGGATAATGACGGCAGTCCGAACTCGATTATCTCGGCTGTTCTTTTCAGGATGTTTACCGGATTGTTTCCCGATCAAAGGAAGTTCTCGGTAAAAATAGCCTGTAATTACAGAGACGATGTGGGATGTCCGGAAACCTACCGGGACCTGGTCCGTCTGATGCAGATCACGTACCCGTACAAGATGAAGGACTGGCCGATAGAGAAGATCTCTACTGCAACAAGGAGTCAGATGTATATCCAGATGCAGCCGGAGGTCAGCTGGCAGGAATACAGACAGGTGGATGCCTTCCGAAAGGGAATTGACGCTCAAACAGATCTTGACGGGAAGGAGAATTATGCATTTGAGAACGGCCCTGCAACCCGTGGGATCCCTTCAACCGCTGTAATAAGCTATGTCGGCAGGGTTGAGTGGGGAGGACTGGCACCGTTCCTGCGGGGTATTTATTCACTTACCCTTGGTCACGTAATGCTGGAGATAAATGCAACGGAAAAGGATTTCTGCATAAGCTTTCAGACCGTGTATCAGCATGAAAAATACCTGAAGGCATTTTTGAGAACCCTGGATGAGGAGGGATTATCCTGTGCCGTTGGTGACTTTGAAGAGAGAAGGCTCCCGAAGATCATCCTTCCGTAGCGGGGATACCTTCCGGAAAAGACGCTTTACAAAAGTGACCATAGTTGCTATAATCTCTCTGATTTGGACGGATCACAATGGGGCGATTCAGTATGGTCGCCCTATTTTTCTTATATCTCAGACAGAGATGACCCCCAAAAAGTGCAGGCGGGGGCAGCAGATCAGTCCCGCGGGGCGAGACCTGAACATTGGGGATCTTCAGCCCGTTTTATGCAGGACTTAGAGTGATCCGGATCCGAAGTACCGGAAAAAGGAGGAGTGGATATGAAAAAGTTACTGAGTGTATTACTGACGGTTATTATGGCAGCTTCACTGCTGGCAGGCTGCGGAAAGTCCGCATCCGGAGGTTCGGGAGACGATACCTTCAAGATCGGAGTCATAGGCCCCCTTACGGGAGGAGCTGCGGCTTACGGTACTGCGGTACAGTATGCGGCAGAGATCGCTGTAGAAGAGATCAATGCAGCAGGCGGTATAAACGGTATGAAGGTCGAGATAAAGGCAGAGGACGACGAGCTTGATGCCCAGAAGTCTGTAAATGCGTACAACACCCTGAAGGACTGGGGAATGGACGTGCTGGTAGGCTCTGTTACCAGTGCCTGCTCCATTGCGGTTTCCGAAGAGACAAAGAACGACAATATGTTCCAGCTCTCTCCCTCGGGATCTGCCACGGAGTGTGTAAAATATGACAATGTATTCCGTGTATGCTTCTCGGATCCTGCTCAGGGAACGGCATCTGCCCAGTATATCGGGACAAAGGGTCTTGCTTCAAAGGTTGGCGTTATCTATGACAGCTCCGATGTGTATTCATCCGGAATCTATCAGAATTTTGCAACGGAAGCCGCAAACCAGGGTTTTGAGATAGTTTCCGCCGAGGCATTCACCGCTGACAGCAAGACTGATTTCTCGGTACAGATACAGAAGGCAAAGGATGCGGGTGCAGAGCTTGTATTCCTCCCTATATACTATACGGAAGCTTCCCTGATCCTTCAACAGGCGGATAAAATGGGTTATAAGCCCATATTCTTCGGCTGTGACGGACTGGACGGAATCCTTGGTGTGGAGAATTTCGATACAGGTCTTGCAGAGGGCGCTATGCTCCTTACCCCCTTCGCGGCGGATGCAACAGACGAAAAGACACAGAAGTTTGTCAAGGCCTTTGAGGATAAGTACGGGATCACTCCGAACCAGTTCGGCGCGGATTCCTATGATGCGGTTTATGCCATAAAGGCGGCTGCCGAAAAGGAAGGCGTGAAGGCAGGAATGAGTGTTTCCGAAATATGCGAAGCATTGAAGAAGGGTATTACAGAGATAAGCCTTGACGGGCTTACGAGTACCGGGATGACCTGGGACAAGAGCGGAGAGCCCACAAAGGAGCCTAAGGCTGTTGTTATCCAGAACGGAGCATATGTCTCAGCACAGTGATGACAGGATATGAGTTTTCTTACTACTTTTGTAAACGGGCTTAGTCTCGGAAGCATATATGCGATAATAGCGCTTGGCTATACCATGGTTTACGGTATAGCCAAGATGCTTAATTTTGCCCATGGTGATTTTATTATGGTGGGCTGTTACATTATTTTTCTTTTTTCATCCAATCTTGGACTGCCGCCGTTTATCTCCATACTGATAGCCGTGGTACTTTGTACTGTTCTCGGTATCACAACGGAGAGAGTGGCATACAGACCCTTAAGAAATGCGGCGTCTCCTCTGGCGGTTCTTATCACGGCCATCGGAGTCAGCTATTTTCTGGAGAATCTTGCACTGCTCATTTTCGGGGCGGATACAAAGTCATTTTCTTCCGTTATCACCTGGTCGGGACTTTCCCTGTTCAACGGGGAGCTTCAGATACAGGGGATAACCATAGTGACCATCGCGGTGAGCCTTCTTATTCTGCTTGTGCTGCAGCTCTTTGTACATAAGACGAAGGAGGGTCAGGCAATGCTGGCTGTTTCCCAGGACAGGGGAGCGGCTATGCTCATGGGTATAGATGTTAATAAGACCATCACACTGACCTTCGCCATAGGCTCGGCACTTGCGGCGGTGGCGGGTGCTCTTCTGGCATCGGCCTATCCGTCACTTACTCCCTATACGGGGGCAATGCCGGGAATAAAGGCCTTTGTCGCAGCAGTGCTGGGGGGTATAGGCTCCATCCCGGGTGCTATGATAGGAGGCCTGGTTCTGGGAATAATCGAGATACTGAGCCGTACCTATATTTCTTCCCAGCTTGCAGATGCCATAGTATTCGGCATCCTTGTTGTGGTGCTCCTGGTGAAGCCTACCGGTATCCTGGGAAAGAAGATCCAGGAAAAGGTCTGAAGGGAGGAAAGAATGAAAAAGAAGATCAATATTTCCAAAACTTCATCACAGCGCCTGATAACCTATGGAATGGTCATCGCTGCCTGGATCATTCTGGAGATCTTTCTGCATACCGGCCTGATGTCCAGCCACCTGGAGGGACTTCTGGTTCCGATGGCCTACTATGCGATCGTGGCAGTGGGGCTGAATCTTTGTGTCGGGATACTGGGAGAGCTGTCTCTCGGACATGCGGGCTTTATGTGTGTCGGAGCCTTTTCCAGCGCGCTCTTTTCACTGCTGACCGTGGGGAAGATACCGGACGGACTGAGGTTCATTCTGGCTCTTTTTGTCGGAGTCCTGTTTTCCGCGCTTGTCGGTTTCCTTGTGGGGATACCGGTTCTCAGGCTGAACGGTGATTATCTCGCGATAGTGACCCTTGCTTTCGGAGAAATAATAAAGAATATTATAAATGCCCTCTATCTGGGAGTGGACTCCAAAGGTGTCCATGTCTCCTTTGAGAGTCTGATGGCACTAAATATGGAGCCTGAGGGAACGGTACTCATAAACGGAGCCATGGGAGTTACCGGAACTCCGCATGATGCTAATTTCACCATAGCGGTGATACTTTTACTCTTTGCGCTGGTGATCGTACAGAACTTTATCGATTCAAAGGACGGCAGGGCGGTTATGTCAATAAGGGACAACAGGATAGCCGCGGAATCCATAGGGATACCCGTAACATCATACAAGATGCTGGCCTTTACGATCTCTGCAGCCGTGGCAGGTATGGCGGGAGTGGTTTTTTCCCATAATATCGCAACGCTTCAGTCCACCAGCCAGTACTTCGGCTACAACGTATCCATAATGATACTGGTATATGTGGTTCTCGGGGGGATAGGAAGCATCAGGGGATCTGTTATCGCGGCTTCGGTGCTCTATCTTCTGCCTGAGCTCTTAAGAGGACTTAATAAATACAGGATGCTTATTTATTCCGTAGTGCTGATCGCCGTAATGATCGTAAACTGGGCTCCCGGAGTAATAGAAAAGAGAACGGAATTCTTTGACAGGATAAGAAAGGGGATAAAGAATGGCGCTGCTTGACGTAAAAGACTTAAGCATCACCTTTGGCGGTCTCCATGCGGTGGAAGAATTCAGCCTTTCTATCGAAAAGGGACAGCTGTACGGTCTCATCGGACCGAACGGTGCGGGAAAGACCACTGTTTTCAATCTCCTTACAGGGGTATATAAGCCGACTCAGGGCAGCATCATTCTGGACGGAAGGGATATCACCGCTCACTCCACGGAGGAGATCAATAAAGACGGAATAGCCAGAACCTTCCAGAATATCAGGCTTTTTCACAAGCTCTCCGTTATTGATAATGTTAAGACCGCACTTCACAGGGAATTTGAATATTCCACATTTGAAGCTATGTTTCATTGCGGCAGATATGCTTCCGTTGAGAGGGAGATGGAAAAGAAGGCAATAGAGATACTTAAGGTCTTTTCTCTCGATACAGTATCCTCTATCCTGTCGTCAAATCTGCCATACGGACAGCAGAGGAAGCTGGAGATAGCAAGAGCCATGGCGACCGGACCGAAGATACTCCTTCTGGATGAACCGGCTGCGGGAATGAATCCCAATGAAACGGCAGAGCTTATGGAGACTATAAGCCTTATAAGAGACAGGTTCGGTATAACCATACTGCTTATTGAACATGATATGAAGCTGGTTTCAGGTATATGTGAACATCTTACCGTACTGAACTTCGGGAAGATCCTAGCCGAAGGTGATACGAAGGAAGTATTATCGGATCCCGAAGTTATCAGGGCTTATCTTGGAGATGACGAATAAATGCTCTTAACCATAAAGAATCTAAGTGTATATTACGGAGTGATACAGGCACTGAAGAAGATAAACTTCAGTGTGGACAGAGGAGAGATAGTGGCGCTGATCGGAGCCAACGGCGCCGGAAAGACCACTACCCTCCATACCATTTCCGGTCTGATAGACCCGAAGGAGGGAGAGATCCTTTTTGAGGGGAAGGATATAAGCCACATTCCCGGTCACCGGAGAGTGGCCATGGGTATAGCCCAGGTTCCGGAGGGGCGGAGGGTTTTCGCGGATATGACTGTGGAGGACAATCTCCGTATGGGAGCATATACCAGGAAGGACAGATCCGGGTATTCCGATACTCTGAATATGGTTTTTGACCGCTTTCCCAGACTGAAGGAGAGGAGAGGACAGCTTTCCGGGACCCTTTCGGGAGGAGAGCAGCAGATGCTCGCAATGGGCAGGGCTCTTATGTCAAAGCCTGATATCCTCCTTCTTGATGAGCCTTCCATGGGTCTTTCTCCGATAATGGTGAATGAGGTCTTTGATATCATCCGTCAGGTTCATGAGGACGGGACAACGGTGCTCCTTGTAGAACAGAACGCAAAAAAGGCGCTGAATATCGCCGACAGGGCCTATGTGCTTGAAACAGGCTCCGTAACGGTCACCGGTGATGCGGAGGAGCTCCTCAATAATGATTCCATCAGAAAGGCATATCTGGGAGAATAATAATATGAACTATGCGATAACAATAGCGAGGCAGTTCGGCGCAGCGGGACTGCCTGTTGCGGAGAGGCTGTCAGAAAAGCTGGGAATAGAGTACTATAACCGGGAGCTTGTCGACAGGGCAGCTGAGGAGCTGAAGATCCCTGCGGCCGAGGTTCTGGAGGAAGAGGAATTAAAGGACGAGGGACGGGATTCCTTTTTTGAAAAGCTGTACCCTCTGGGGAACGGACCCAGGAATAAGCAGGACAAGATATTTGCAGCCCAGTCCCATGTGATACAGAGGCTGGCTGAGAGCAGATCCTGCATAATAGTCGGACGCTGCGGTGATTATGTCCTGAACAGCCACAAAAATGCCCTGCATATCTATCTCCACGCTTCGATGGATTACAGGATCAGAAACTGCGTGGATTATCTTCATATGACTGAGGAAGAGGCGGCGAGAGTGATACCGAAGGCAGAGAAAGCACGTAACAGGTATTACCTCCACTATACGGGCTATATGCAGGATGATCCGGAGCATAAGGACTTTATCATAGATACTGAAAAATTCGGAGTGGAAGGAACGGCGGACATCCTTTCGGATATTGTCCGTAACTATCTTTCGGGAAGATGATGAAACCGGGCAGGATACGAAAGCTTAAGATCGCGAGGATCGTTCGGCAGGGGGCGTATCTTTGTGAGGAGGGCGAAAAAGACAAGACCGGGGATGAGGTGCTTCTTCCCGGGAAACAGGTTCCGAAGGGTGCAAAGCCCGGGGACGAGATAGAGGTGTTTATCTATCTGGATTCCTCGGACAGGCTGATAGCCACCACGACACGTCCTCTCATTACCGAGGGTGAGGTGGCAAGGCTGAAAATCAGGGAGACTACAAAGATCGGTGCCTTTCTCGACATAGGACTTGAACGGGATCTTCTGCTTCCCTTCTCTGAGCAGACATACCGTGCGGAGGAGGGCAGTTACGTTCTGGCCGCCATGTATGTGGATAAGAGCGGAAGGCTCGCTGCAACCATGAAGGTGTATGATTATCTTTCAAAGGATCCGCCTTACAGGGAGAATGACGAGGTTCAGGGCGTAGTTTACGAGATAAGCAAAAACTTCGGGGCTTTCGTTGCCGTGGATGAAAAATATTCGGGTCTGATCCCCGCAAAGGAGTATAACTGGGAGGTAAAAGCCGGGGATCTTGTTTCTGCACGTGTCACAAGGGTTCTCCCTGACGGAAAGCTTGATCTTTCCATAAGGAAGAAGGCATATCTTCAGATAAATGATGACGCGGAAAAGATATTCAGCTATATGACCTTAAATAACAGGAGGATACCCTTCACGGACAAGGCGGATCCGGAGCTTATAAAGAAGACCTTCCATATGAGTAAGGCAGCGTTTAAGCGGGCTGTGGGACATCTTCTGAAAGACGGAAGGATAAGGATCACAGAGAGCTCCATTGAGCTATCCTGATCCTGATATCCCGGGAGCTTGCAAGAGTTTAAAAAAATGATAAACTTGAAGGCAGGGCTGTGGTAAGGGAAGTGATACGCAGCCGTAACAAGTGCAGGAGCATTAAACTGCTGCCTGCGGGAATCAAAGCAAAGGAGAAAAGAACATGAAGGTACAGAATATTACAGACATTGATAAGTTTTTCAAGGTAGTTGACAGCTGCAAGGGCAAGGTAGAGCTTGTTACCGGTGAAGGTGACCGTCTGAACCTTAAGAGCAAGCTTTCCCAGTATGTTTCCATGGCAAATATTTTTTCTGACGGGACCATTTCCGAGCTTGAGATAGTTGCATATGAGCCCGAGGACATCGACAAGCTTGTAAACTTCATGATGAACCAGTGAAAATAAAAGGCATGACGCCGGTCAGATCCGGCATAGTATTTACACTTATAATAATTCTGTTTAGCGGAGTCTCTCTGATACTGTCCATTGCGGCATTACGGGGAGGCTCTGATAAAATACCCATTTTCCAGAATATTATCATAAGTGAGAGTATCGTACTGCTGCCGGGACTTATCGTGGCCACGGTCTGTGGCTCCGAGGTTGATGAGATATTCAGGTTCAGGAAGCTAAAGCCTTTGACCTGGGTACTTATAGTGGTTTTTATGTTCTGCATAGAACCCCTTGTTTCCGCGGTGAATGCGCTTTCCCTGCTGTTTACCGACAATGCCGCCATGGATATCGCAAAGCAGTATATGGATCAGGAGAGCTCCTTACTGAGTGTGGCGCTCATTATGGCTGTTGTCGGTCCTTTTGCGGAGGAACTGGCCTTCAGAGGCATAATATATGCAGGATTAAGGAAGTCGGGACGGCTTTTATCCGCGATAGTTCTGCAGGCCCTGCTTTTCGGACTAATGCACTTAAATATTAACCAGATGAGTTATGCCATAGTCCTGGGGATCGCCTTCGGTATCCTGGATGAGGTCACGAACAGCCTCTGGCCCGGGATAATCGGGCATTTTATGATAAATTTCGGAAGCGTGGTGGTCGTATACCTTCTGGACAGCTTCTTTCCGGATGCATTCGGCGACATTTCATATTCGAGAACGGAGATACTCTATTCATTTGCATTCTATGCGGTTCTTGCGCTGCTTTTCACCTTCCTTGCCTTTCTCATACTGAAGCTTATCGCGAAGAATGAACCGGGAGGACAGTTCAGGCTGTACCGGATATTCCATTCAAAGGATCTGAAAGTTATAACGGGGGATGGGAATACTGCAACAGTAAAAAGACCGCCTGTCTGGACCGTGCCGGTTATTATCGGGATAGTGATAGCTGTGGTGGAAATGGGTCTTGCCTTTATTATGGGTATGTAAAAGCCGGTTTCTATATGAATAACCGGCTTTTTGTGTCGATATTAAGGAATCGCGGATCCCTTATGCCCGTATATCGATGTTTGCTCCCAGTGCCGGATTGACGGACTGCTCCATCATGCTGACGGTAGCCGCACCCACGCTCTCCTGAACATCGAGAGCATTGGAAAGAAGAGCGGTTCCCACATCCTGCAGGGTTTCATTTCTGGCCATATACATAGACAGACCGGCTATATCGGGCATTGCTAATGATGACACATCCATATGTCCACCCCCTTCTTAAAAAAAGGAAAAAACACTCGCTTTTCAGGGCTTTTCCAATTCGTACAGCGAAAAGGAATAGCGGTCAAAAGCGAAGTCACCTGTATATATTGGATTATACCCGTGTTTTTCGGCATTTTCAAGGGCTTTCCGCTTTTCTCCGCTGACAAAAAGCCAGAGGGTTCCGTTTGTGTCACCGGCTTTCTTCCAATTTGTGCATTTAAGTCCGGGATAATAATAACCGAAACAGATCCGGAGTTCAGGCTTATCCTCACTGATTATGCAGGCATCATCCTCTCTGAGATTTATATCGAAGAAGGCTTTCATATTCGTGACGCCGGGATCGTATTCTTCCCTGAATGCCTGGAGATAACAGGTAACCAGAGATGCAGAGATAAGAGCTGCAAGAATCCCTGACATGTACCGGTTATCCTTAAATGCCGTAATGGTAAGATCCGACAGAATGGCAGCTCCAAGCCAGAAGACCGCAAGCGACGGTACCAGGTATCTTGCGGTAAAGAGGCTTTTTCCCGCGGCCAGGGACACACCGTAGCCGAAAAGGACAGTCAGGTACAGGACGGATAAGAGGAGAAGTCCGGTGGAAAAGGATCTTTTTCCCGTGCGAAGGACTGCTGCCAGTACCACGGAACAAAGGTAAAACAGCAGCAGTGCGGAAAGCAGGGTCACATTGGTAACAAAGGGAAAGCGGAGATCGCTTAGAAATGAATCCGGGGTCAGGGGAGCCATTGAGAACCAGGAGCCGGCGTTTTTTATCTGATACGCACTGAGCAGAAGCCCCGGAAGATAAAAAAGGAAAAAGAGACACAGGTTTTTGAGAAAATCCCTTATCCTGACGGCATCCTTTTTGTATATTGCCATAATAAGGAGCAAAAACCACATCATTCCGCAGGAGACAAGGGCGAAGTGGTGAATATAACCTGCAAAAACCGAGTAAAGAGTGAAGCTTCTCAGGGAAGCGTTGTTTTCCAAAATATCGGTAAAATGCAGGGCTGCCATTCCGCAGGCAAAAATACCCCAGCTGTACATTCTTATCTCGACTCCGTAGTGGAGGAAATGGGGCATACTGAAGAGAAAGAGCTCATAAAGGAAGGCGGGGCGGAAGCCGGACATATTGTGCAGCTTTCTACCGCCGAAAAAAAGAAGAAGTACCATAGGAAGGCAGGAAAAGAGCTTCAGTACTACCGGGGAAAAACCGAAGATAAGGGTCAGAAGCTTTCCCGCGATATTATAGAAGGGAGGAAGGGTGTCGGATACGGTATCGCGGATGACATCATTAAAATCCCCTCTTATCAGGGTGGCGGTAAAGGCCTCGTCCACCCAGAGATTATCATTGAATACAAGCGAAATATAAAGAGTGCTTCCGATTACCGCGGTGATAAAGAGAACCGTCTCGGCACTCAGCCTTTTTCCGATGCTTTCAGGAATGTTCATATTGGGATTATACCACAACTATCCTTAGTGTCATTCTGAGCGAAGCGAAGAATCCTTTATAACCAGTGGAAAGATCCTTCCTGACGCTCGGGATGACATACTTATCCTGATACTTAGGATCTGTGCATAAATAAATCTTCACATTTGACTTGTCCAGACGTCCATCTGCTTCATCAGAAAGCCTCGCCGTAGTTAATCCTGGGATTTTGAGGATTTAATACTATGTGTTATAATAAATTGTTATGAGAAAAATTACCGTTCTTGGAATCAGGCTGAAGGATTATTCCGTGCGTGAATCTATGCGCAGGGTTTCTCAGTATCTTAATAACGGGATATGCAATACCGTGGATTTTATTACCCATGACGCCCTTCTTCTGGCTTCCGGTGATGAAAGTGTCAGGAATGATCTGGAAAATATGGATATGGTCATTTTTTCCAGCAGCGATATTCTGGAGGCTGCCAATGTCCACAGCAGAAGCAGGGTGCGGGAGATAGAGAGCAATCTTTTCCTGAAGGGTTTCCTCCGTAAGCTTTCAAAGGAAGGGAGATCTGTATTTCTCATTTCATCGAGCGCTGCAAAGCTTGAATCACTGGATTCTTCACTCCGGAGCTTTTTCGGGGAGCTGAATATCGTGGCCTCCGTTGCACGCGACGAGACTGTGGGAGGTGATGATTTTATTGTAAATGAAGTGAACATGAGTATGCCGGATGTGGTGATAATGAACCCGGATCATTTTGAAGCGGAGAGCTTTATCCGTGAAAACAGGATGAAGATCAATGCACAGCTCCTGGTGATACTTCGGGATGTATCCTTAAGGGTAACCAGCGACGGAAACATCAGGAAAGGCGGAATAGGCGACTTTCTGCTGAGGAAGATCTTCAGACGGGCGGCAGATAATTATGAAAAAGAGAATAGTTCCTTATAAATAATGCACAAAAAATATCCGTAAAAGTATTCCATTTTTTGTCGTTTTGTATTATAGTAAACATCAGATAACTCTGTCGTTTACTATGAGGAGAAGGAATATGATATCAAACCAGATACTTCAGAACACAATTGATGGTCTGAAAGAGATCACAAGAGTAGATATGTGCGTATTCGATACGGAAGGAAAGGTTCTGTCCTATACTTTTAAGGCCGAGAATGTGGACGCACAGGATATTGCTTCCTTTGCAGCGTCACCTGCGGACAGCCAGGAGATACACGGATATCAGTTCTTCAAGATACAGGACGACGATGGGCAGATGGAGTATGTGCTGGTGATAAACGGAGGCACCGAGGATGCCTACATGGTGGGCAAGATCGCGGCCTTTCAGATACAGAGCCTTCTGGTGGCTTACAAGGAACGTTTCGATAAGGACAACTTCATAAAAAACCTTATTCTGGACAATCTCCTGCTGGTGGATATCTTTAACAGGGCAAAAAAGCTTCACATCAATACCGATGTAAGAAGAAGCGTATTTCTGGTAGAAGCCGAAGGAGAAACCAATACCACGGTCCTTGAGATGATGAGGGATTACTTTATCTCGGCTCCGGCAGATTTTGTCACCGCTGTGGATGAAAAAAATGTAATAGTGGTTCACGAGATGGCAGAGGAAGATGCTGCTGCCGAGAACAGGGATCTGGCTGAGGGAATGCTGGAGCACCTGAATAAGGAAGGTGAAGGGAAGGTCAGGATATCCTACGGAACCACGGTAGATGATATAAAGGATGTGAGCCGTTCCTACAAGGAGGCCAAGATGGCTCTGGACGTGGGCAAGATATTCTTTGAGGAGAGAAATGTGGTTGCATATTCTTCCCTCGGAATAGGAAGGCTGATTTATCAGCTGCCTATACCCCTGTGCCGCATGTTCATCCAGGAGATATTCGAGGGAAAATCGCCCGAGGAATTTGATAATGAGACTCTTGCAACCATTAATAAGTTTTTTGAGAATTCCCTTAATGTATCGGAGACAAGCCGGCAGCTCTACATCCACAGGAACACACTGGTCTACAGACTGGATAAGCTGCAGAAGACTACCGGGCTGGATCTCAGGATCTTTGAGGATGCGATCACCTTCAAGATCGCGCTGATGGTGGCAAAGTATATGAAATATATGGAAGATACGAATTACTGAAGGAAAATACATGATCATTCTGGAAGACGTAAATAAATCATTTTCTATGGGCTCACCGGCACTTAATAACGTGAGCCTTCACATTGAAAAGGGAGAATTTGTTTTCATCGTGGGCGATTCGGGCTCCGGAAAGTCCACTCTCATAAAGCTTCTTCTGAGGGAGCTCACCCCTACAAGCGGAAAGATAATCGTAAACCATACGGACGTCGTGAAGCTGAAGCATGGAAAGATCCCCAGATACAGAAGAGGCATAGGCGTGGTATTCCAGGATTTCCGTCTGCTGAAGGATAGGAACGTCTATGAAAACGTGGCCTTTGCCCAGAGGGTCATTTCCGTTCCGGGCAGAGAGATCAGAAAGAATGTTCCCGGGGTGCTGTCCCTTGTGGGGCTGGCGGAGAAGTACAAGAGTAAGCCCAGAGAGCTTTCCGGCGGAGAGCAGCAGAGGGTGGCTCTTGCCCGTGCCATCATAAACGATCCGCCTATTCTTTTGGCCGACGAGCCTACAGGAAATCTGGATCCCAAAAACACCTGGGAGATAATGAAGCTTCTGGAGCAGATAAACAAAAACGGTACCACTATCCTTGTTGTCACCCATAACCGCGAGATAGTCAATGAGATGCGAAAAAGGGTCATCACCATGAAAAAAGGAGTGATAGTAAGCGACCAGAAAAAGGGTGGTTATATAGATGAAGATTAGTGCATGGTTTTATTCCCTGGGACAGGGGATAAAAAACATATTCAGAAATAAAACGTTCTCTCTTGCCACGATAGCGACCATAGCATCCTGTGTGTTTCTGTTCGGCATGTTTTATTCAATAGTCCTGAATTTTGCAAATATCGTCCGGAAGGCTCAGTCCGGGGTTGCGATCACGGTGTTCTTTGACGAGGGACTGCCGGATGAGGATATAAAGATCATCGGAGACGAGATCGGTAAAAGAGCTGAGGTGTCAAAGATAGTTTATGTCTCCGCGGAGGAGGCCTGGGAATCCTTTAAGGCGGAGAACCTGGGAGACTATGTTGACAGCTTCGGGGATGACAATCCCCTTGCCGAGGACTCGAATTATGAGATATATATGAATGATATCTCTATGCAGGAGAGCCTTGTCAGCTACATAGAATCCCTTCCGGGAGTCCGCCAGGTCAGAAAATCCGCTGTTGTGGCAACAATGCTCACCAGCGTGAACTCACTCATAGGCTATGTATCAATGGGAATAATCCTTATCCTGCTTGCGGTATCTATCTTCCTCATAAGCAATACCGTGTCTCTCGGCATAACGGTAAGGCGTGAGGAAATATCCATTATGAAGCTTATAGGGGCTACTGATTTTGTGGTAAGGGCGCCCTTTGTTATCGAGGGAATGATACTGGGGCTTGTAGGCGCAGCCATTCCCCTTGCCGCCATATATTTTATTTACAAGAGAGCCATAGAATATCTTGTGGAGAAATTCTCTGCGTTGGATTCGCTTCTGCAGTTTCTGTCTATTTCGGAGATATTTACTACTCTTGTTCCGGCATCTCTGATACTGGGAGCCGGTATCGGATTTCTCGGCAGTTTTGTAACAGCGCGTAAGCATCTCAGAGTATAACGACATGAAAGAAAAACCAGGTTTCTGGGGCGGCCTCATTACGGGGCTGCTCATAGCTCTAAGTGTTCTGATACTGATTCTCTTCGGAGAGTCTGTTCACAATGCGCTTCTCGGACGGGGATTTACACTTCCGGGAAGCAGCGGGATCCTTACTTCCGGTGTGAAGGAAAAGGTGGATCTCATTAACGACTATATCGATTACTATTATCTCGATTATATGGATGATGACAGATCCGGAGAAACCCCGGAGGAACGCGCCGAGGGTATGTACCGGGGACTCGTGGAATCACTTAATGACCAGTATTCCGCCTATTACAGTTCCAGGGAGTATTCCCGTCTGCATGAATCTAATCAGGGCTCCTTTGAGGGTATAGGTGTTATGATATCACCCAATGATGACGGGTACTTTGAAGTGTCCGGTTTTACCTCGGAGGAATCCGCCGCAAAAAAGGCCGGAGTCGAGATCGGGGATATCTTTTACAAGGTTGACGGAGCGGATGTGATCGACATTGATATCTCGGAGCTGGTGGACAAGGTCAGGGGGAAGGAAGGCACAAGTGTTGATCTTGTCATGCTTCGCGGCGAAGATATGGAGGAAGTGGAATTTACGGTTAAACGTATGAGGGTTGAGGCCGTAACCGTTTCCCATAATATGCTGGAAAAGAATACGGGTTATATCATCATAGGATCCTTTGATGATATCACGGTGAAGCAGTTTGAGGATGCTCTTTCGGATCTAAGGTCAAAGGGAATGAAGAGCCTTATTCTGGATCTCAGAGGAA
Organism: uncultured Lachnospiraceae bacterium; assembly: GCA_947167135.1. Lineage (GTDB taxonomy): Bacteria > Bacillota > Clostridia > Lachnospirales > Lachnospiraceae > NK4A144. The sequence continues at coordinate 14,325 of CAMVGV010000027.1, read as the reverse complement.
ACGGGGGCGGAATGGTGAACGCAGCGGTGGAGATCGCAGATGACCTGATAGCCACAGGAGTCGTGACCTACACCCTGGACAGGCAGGGGGAGCGCACGGACTACGAAGCAGTCACCCCCGAAGAGCTGGGACTCCCTCTGGTGGTGCTCGTGGATTCCCACAGTGCGAGCGCATCCGAGCTTCTCACGGGAGCCTTGAAGGATTACGGTATCGGAAAGGTGGTGGGTACCACTACCTACGGAAAGGGAATAGTTCAGAATATCTATCCTCTTTCGGACGGCTCGGCCGTAAAGCTTACCAATGCGAGATATTATACCCCTAAGGGCCTGAATATCCAGGGAACCGGAATAGAGCCCGATGTTGTGGTTGAGCTGGATGTCGATGCCTACAAAAAGGACGGAAAGGACAATCAGCTGGATAAGGCCCTGGAGCTCATCAATCAGTAGCGCTTTGTAACTATTCAGGATCCGAAGGGTTCTGAACAGATATTTTGGATTTAATACGTGTACAATTTACACATATTATTGTCATAATTCTGAAATTTTATGGTAATATTTACGAAATATTCCTTGAATATTGCATAGTGTCGTAGTACAATTATCTTGTTTATTAATACACGAAAGGGAGCGGAGGGCTCCCGGATATTCAAGGAGGTAATTGTAAATGGCAGTAAATCGTTTTGTCCTTAATGGTATTTCCTATCATGGCCACGGTGCTATCCAGGAGATTCCCGGTCTCATTACATCCAGAGGGTATAAGAAGGCATTCGTTGCATCAGATCCCGACCTCGTTAAATTCGGTGTAACAAAGAAGGTTACCGATCTTCTGGAGAAGAACGGCATAGAGTTCGAGCTTTATTCGGATATCAAGCCCAATCCCACTATCGAAAACGTTAAGCACGGTGTTGAAGCCTATAAGAAATCGGGAGCTGACTGCATGATCACCATCGGCGGCGGTTCTTCCATGGATACAGGTAAGGGCATAGGTATCATTGTAAATAATCCGGAATTTGCGGATGTCCGTTCCCTTGAGGGAGTTGCACCCACAAAGAAACGTACCGTATTTACCATCGCTGTACCGACCACGGGAGGCACAGGTGCAGAATCCACAATCAACTACGTTATCACCGATGTTGAGAAGAAGAGGAAGTTTGTCTGCGTAGACCCTAACGATATCCCTGATATCGCTGTTGTAGATCCTGATATGATGTCTTCAATGCCCAAGGGACTTACCGCATCGACAGGTATGGACGCCCTGACACATGCCATTGAAGGATACACCACCGGCGCTGCTTGGGAGCTTGCTGATGTACTGAATCTCGAATCCATCCAGCTCATAGCAAAGAATCTCCGGAAGGCCGTTGAAAATGATCCCGACGGACGTGAGGGAATGGCTCTTGCACAGTATGTTACAGCGATGGCTTATTCAAACGTAGGTCTCGGAATTGCGCACTCTATGGCGCATACCCTGGGCGCAGTTTACGACACACCTCATGGCGTTGCCTGTGCAATGATGCTTCCCATCGTTATGGAATTCAACCAGGAATACACCGGAACAAAGTTTAAGAATATAGCCGAGGCATTTGGCGTTGATACCAGCGGAATGGACGAGAAGGCTTACAGACAGGCTGCAATTGATGCAGTACGCCAGCTTTCCGTTGATGTGGGAATCCCCACAAAGCTTGAGAAGCTTAAGGAAGAGGATCTTCCTTTCCTTTGCGAATCCGCAGCGGCAGATGCCTGCGCACCGGGTAATCCCCGCAAAGCAGAGCTCGCCGACTTCGAAGCAATGTTCAGGAAGCTGATGTGAGAAACGAACACTTGCGAAGCAAGTGTTCGTTTCTCAACGAGAAAAAATATCGAAGATGTTTTTTCGAGTATGCTGAAATATGGCACGTTTCTGAAAGAAACGTGTCTCGCGAAGCGAGATTGAGTTCGAGCCTCAAGCTCGAACTCAACCCAGCGAACAAAAACATCTCTGATGTTTTTGCGAGTATGCTAAAATATGGCACGTTTCTGAAAGAAACGTGTCTCGCGAAGCGAGATTGAGTTCGAGCCTCAAGCTCGAACTCAACCCCAACGAGCAACACGACCAATGGCGCCCCCAAGCGGGGGCGCTTTCATATTGTATTAAAATTGATACAATTTACGTGTTTAGAAATCCGTACATTGACCGATATAAAAGGTGTAATTCAAAATTGATGAAATCAAAATTGAATGGATTCCCGTTATAACTTAATTACTTACATGGAGGTTTAATATGGTAGTACAGCATAACATCACATCAATGAATTCAAACAGAATGCTCGGCATTACATCCAATGCTCAGGCAAAGTCAACTGAGAAGCTTTCATCCGGTTACAAGATCAACCGTGCAGCGGATGATGCAGCAGGCCTTTCCATCAGTGAGAAGATGAGAAAGCAGATCAGGGGTCTTACACAGGCTTCCACAAACGCAGAAGACGGAATAAGCGCAGTACAGACAGCAGAAGGTGCACTTACAGAAGTACACGATATGCTTCAGAGAATGAACGAGCTGGCAGTTAAGGCTGCAAACGGAACAATGTCATCTTCCGATAAGGCAGACGTTCATAACGAGATAAAGCAGCTTTCAACAGAGATCGACCGTGTAGCAACAACCACAAAGTTCAATGAGACCTATCTCTTAAGCGGAAGCGCAGCAGGAAAATCTGAGGATGCAAAGTGGAAGGGAAGCCTTTCTTTCGCACTCCAGGTTGGTGCTGACAATAAGGCCAATAACAGAATAACAGTAAATATATACTCCATTACTGCATCCGCAATCGGCGTGGGTGTTAACGATGAAATAAAGTATGATTCTATCATAGAAAAATACCACTATGGTGTTAATGATAACGGTTCTATCGTAAAGATTAGCGGAAGGGCATCAACTGACGATAATAATACCCAAACCAAAAAATGGGATGACGATGTTTCAATTAAAGCAGGATCTATACTTCCTCTGGGATCTACTAGTGGAGATGATCAGAATAAATATGATACCGACCCTAATGCCTGGAAGGATATTCATCTTGTAAATGATAGTACTAAGATCACGGGTAAACTGAATAATGATCAAGACGGCCCTGTCGGCGGCGGCTACATCAGCGTGAAGACCACCTCAACAGCCCGCGCAGCTATCGACAATATTTCGGCAGCTATCAAGCTTGTATCTGCAAGAAGATCTGCACTCGGTGCTATCCAGAACAGACTTGAGCACACCATAAAGAACCTGGACAACGTAGTTGAGAACACCACAGCAGCAGAGAGCCAGATCCGTGATACTGATATGGCATCCGAGATGGTTACCTATTCGAAGAACAACATTCTTCAGCAGGCCGGCCAGTCAATGCTCGCACAGGCGAACCAGAGCAATCAGGGTGTTCTGTCACTCCTTCAGTAATAAGAATACATTCAATTCATACTTATACACCGAACCCGTCTCTTTCACGAGGCGGGTTCAATCTTTTAAATGGCTGCTGCCTTCACTGATTTGCTAAGCAGGCAAAATCCCCTTATAATGAAAAAAGCAGACACCGCGAACGGTGCCTGCCGGAATGATTCCCTTTACTTACTGCTCAGACGATATAGGGCTCAAGAACCTTTAATATCTCATCAACGCTGTCTTCTGCATGGATATTGAGGTCGATGGGTTTCGAAAGGTCAAGACTGAAAATGCCCATAATGGACTTTGCGTCAATAACATATCTGCCTGATACGAGATCAAAGTCATAATCGAATTTTGTGATCTCATTAACAAAAGATTTTACTTTATCGATGGAGTTCAGGGAAATCTTAACTGTTTTCATTATTTTACCTCCTGAATATAATGCGTTCTCAGGAAATAATATAAGCCTTTGCATAGTATAAAGTCAACTGTCAATGAGAAAATTCGTCGCAATACACAATCTGGGATGCAAGGTAAATGCCTATGAAACAGAGGTGATGGCGGAGAAGCTGATCGAAGCCGGTTACTCTGTTGTTTCCTTTGAGGAAAAGGCTGATTATTACGTTGTAAATACCTGTTCTGTTACAAATATCGCGGACAGAAAGTCGAGGCAGATGCTTCACCGGGCAGGAAAGCTGAACCCGGACGCAGTGATAATCGCTGTGGGTTGTTATGTTGATACCCACGGCAGGGATGAGGTCTGCCTTGAGGGTGTGGATATCGCCGTTCCGAATGCGGAAAAGGGAAATATCGCAGAAGTGATAAAGGCCTGGGAAGACAGCCACAGGGCAGAAGAGAAAGAAGCGGGGAGCCCGGAAGAAGGAACAGCATACGGTGAGGCTATAAGAAGCGGCGGCGGGCAGCACCATATTTCAGGCGAAGGGATATATACAAGGAAATTCCTGAAGGTTCAGGACGGCTGTAATATGTTCTGCTCATATTGTATAATCCCTTATGCCAGAGGGAGGATCCGGAGTAAAAGGATCGGTGATGTGATAGCCTTGATCTCTTCCCTGACGGAAAAGGGCTACAGAGAGTTTGTGCTTACCGGGATCCACCTCTCGTCCTTCGGACTTGACCGGCCGGATGATAATGAGGATCTCCTGAAGCTTATAGAAGAAGCGGATAAGCTTCAGGGAGTAATGAGATTAAGACTCGGCTCCCTGGAGCCGAGGATCGTAACTAAGGAATTCGCAGAGAGGCTAAAAGGGGTAAAAAGCCTCTGTCCTCACTTTCACCTCTCCCTTCAGAGCGGGTCGGACACGGTATTGAAACGTATGAACAGACACTATACCACAGAGGAATACCTGCAAAGTGCGGAAATCCTGAGGTCATTTTTTGACGACCCTGCCCTGACAACCGATGTGATCACAGGCTTTCCGGGAGAAACGGAAGAAGAGTTTAAGGAAACTTACGGGTTTATAAAGAGGATAGGCTTTTATGAAACCCATATTTTCCCCTATTCCAGAAGAAGGGGAACGGCTGCCGACAGTATGGAGGGGCAGCTTGCCAATTCCGTAAAGCATGAGAGACTCAAGGTTTTGAAGGCTCTTGACCTGGAAAAAAGGAAGGAATATGAGGACAGACATATCGGGAGGGAAGCAGAGGTATTGTTTGAGGATGGAAACCAGGGTTATACAAGGGAGTACATCCGTGTGAAATGCCCTGAGGGGGAGATAAAAAGCGGAGAAATACACAGAGGGACAATAACCGGCCGGGATGCCGCCGGAATACCGGGGTTTACGCTGTCATCCTGAGGGCTTTAGCCCGAAGGATCAGAAAGATTCTTCGCTTCGCTCAGAATGACAAGGGAAGCCCGGAATGACAAGGGAAGCCCGGAATGACAAAACAACAGGCGATCCGGGACAGGAGATTTCCGTTCGGGACAAGGCATAAAAGACATGAAAGGATTATTTGACACTAAATGAAATACATAAAATACACTATCAAAACCGTAAAAGATGCAGAAGACATAATAGCCGCGCTGCTAACGGATCTCGATGTGGAAGGCGTGGAGATAGAGGACGCTTCTCTTCCGGATGATATCAGGAAGAACGGAACCTTTTATGATGTGCTTCCGGAAAACAACATAGAGGGTGACGATGCTTTTGTTTCCTTTTATATCGAAGAGTCAAAGAACAGGGATGAGATACTGGAGGGTGTGAGTACTCTTTTGTCCGGATTGAGGGAAAGTACGGAAATCGGAGACGGTGGGATAAGCGTCTCGGAAACCGAGGACAAGGACTGGATCAATAACTGGAAGGAGTTTTTCAAGAGCTTTACCATTGATTTTGAGGACGGAAAGACCGCACTATTTATACCCTCATGGGAAAAGCTGAAGACCGAAAAGAAATATGATCTCGTGATAAATATCGATCCCGGCACAGCCTTCGGTACCGGAGCACATGAGAGTACCAGGCTCTGCATAAGGTCTCTGGAAAAGTACGTAAAGGAGGGGTACCGCTTCCTGGATGTGGGGGCGGGCAGCGGAATACTGTCACTTCTCTCTTTTAAATTCGGAGCGGCTTCCGGTCTCGGAACTGACATTGATGACGGAGCTGTCCCTGCGGTAAAGGATAATTTTGAAAAGAACGGCTTAAGTGATGCAGCCTATCACCTTATAATCGGGAATCTCCTGAATGACCAGAATGTCAGGGACCACGTGGGCTTCGGTTATGACTTAATAGTTGCGAATATCCTGCCGGATGTTCTTATCCCTCTTACCGATTATATCCCGGAAATGCTGAAGAAGGGCGGGATCTACATTGTGAGCGGGATCATCGACTTCAAGGCGGAAGAAATGAGGAAAAACCTTGAATTCAATGACTTTGAGATCATTGAGGAAAACCATGACGGGGAGTGGGTGAGCTATGTATCGGTTCTTCGTTGACCCCTCGGATATCAGTGGTCACGATATTTATATCGGCGGCAGGGATTATAATCACATAAAAAATGTACTCAGAATGAGGACGGGAGAGGTAGTCAGTATATCGGACGGAGCTTCCGGCAGAGAATACCGCTGCCACATAGAGGACATAGGCGAAGAAAAAGTACATCTAAGACTTGATTTTATCAAGGAAGCGGATGTAGAACTGCCTGTAAGGGTCACTCTTTTTCAGGGTATACCGAAGTCCGATAAAATGGATCTTATCATTGAAAAGTGCACTGAGCTTGGTGTAACTGAGATAGTTCCGGTGGAGACTGCACGCTCCGTTGTGAAGCTCGACGAAAAAAAGGCGGAGAAAAGACGGGAGCACTGGCAGGGAAAGGCCGAGGCTGCCGCGAAGCAGAGTAAGAGAGCGATTATACCGGAAATCCGCGGAATAGTCGGAATGAATGAGGCACTTGATATGGCGGCAGATTCCGGCCTAAGGCTTATCCCCTATGAACTGGCGGAGAACTTTCAAAAAACCCGTGATATAATATCGGAGGTAAAGCCGGGAGAAAGGATTGCGGTGTTTATCGGTCCGGAGGGTGGATTTTCGGAGGAGGAGATAGCCCGGGCGGAAGGAAGAGGCTTTGTACCAATATCTCTGGGCAGGAGGATACTCCGCACGGAGACTGCGGCTCTTGTGCTTTTGTCCTGGTTAATTTACTTATTTGAAGGATAAGGGTAAAATCCGCTGTATCTCAGACAGAGATGGCCCCTGTCTCCAAGCAAAGCGTAGGCGGGGGCAGCACAGGAAAAAAAGACAGGAAGGAACGGAACCGGTAAAATGGAGATATATCTCGATAACGCTGCCACAACAAAAGTGGAGAGTGAGGTTGTGGAACTGATGAACCGTATCTTTACTGAAGATTACGGCAATCCGTCGAGTTTACATAAAATAGGATACAGAGCAGAACAGTATATAAGTGAAGCTCTCAATGTGTTCTCCGGAAAGCTGAAATGGAAAAGAAAGAATGTGGTTTTTACATCCGGAGGTACTGAGAGCAATAATACAGCACTTATTGGTGCCGCCCTTTTCAGGGAGAGCCGGGGAAAGCATATCATTACAACTATGATCGAGCATCCGTCTGTTTCGGAGCCTCTTGGATTTCTTGAAAGCAGGGGCTGGGAAGTGGAAAAGGCAGGTGTAAATAAAGATGGTGTTATCGATCCGGAGGAATTAAAGTCAAGGATACGCCCCGATACCGTGCTGGTCTCTGTTATGCATGTAAATAATGAGACCGGCAGCATACAGCCGGTGGAAGAGGTGGGAAAGCTCATTAAGGAAGCCAACAGCGAATGTCTTTTCCACGTGGATGATACTCAGGGCTTTGGAAAGCTGCCTTTAGATACTGCAAAAGCAGGGATCGATCTTCTGACCGCAAGCTCGCATAAGATACATGGCCCAAAGGGCGTGGGACTCCTGTATCTTTCGGATATCGCTACCCACATTAAGCCGTTGATGTACGGAGGAGGGCAGCAGAACGGACTCCGCTCCGGAACCGTGAATGTTCCCGGGATATCAGGCTTTGCAAAGGCAGTGGAACTGATTCTTATGGAACGGGAGGAAAGCTTCGAACGGGTCAGAAAACTCAGGGAGGGTTTTGTTTCGGGGCTTATGAATATAGAGGATATAAAGGTAAACGGCGGGGACAGTGTTTCACCGTATATCGTTTCCATAACGGTCCGGGGAGTCCGCTCCGAGGTATTGCTGCACGCTCTTGAGGATAGGGGGATATTCGTATCAGCCGGATCAGCCTGCTCCAGCCACAAAAAACACGTTTCACCCACATTAAAGGCAATTGGTTTAAGCGATGAGGAGGCGGAGGAGACCATCAGGCTTTCATTTAACCGGCATAACTCAGAGGAAGAGGCGGCGTATACGATCACGGTCTTGAAAGAACTGATACCGTCCCTAAGGAGGTTTAAGAGAAGATAATGGGAAACAGCAGATTTCAGGCTTTTTTATTAAAATATGCAGAGATCGGGGTAAAGGGAAAGAACCGCCATATCTTTGAGGAAGCGTTGGAAAAGCAGGTGAAGATCCATCTTCACCGGACAGGCGCGGACTTTGAGGTGTCCCGCATAAACGGACGTATCTACTGTGAAGCAAGCGGCAATTTCGATCAGGATAGCGTTATTGCCGAGCTGAAGACCATATTCGGAGTTGTGGGTATCTGTCCCGTGACTATAGTAGGGGATAAAAGCATAGAGGGGATAAAAGAAGCGGCCGTTAAGTTTATCGGAGAAAATTATGATGACAAAGGCTTCACCTTCAAGGTGGATACCAGGAGGGCAGACAAGAGCTATCCCCTGACATCAATGGAGGTTGATGCGGACGTGGGAGAGGCCCTGCTCGATGCTTATCCCGAAATGAAGGTGGATGTTCATAAGCCCGCAGTCTGGCTGCATGTAGAGCTTCGGGAACGGGTCTTTATGTATTCGAAGATAATAAAGGGGGCGGGAGGACTGCCGCTCGGTACTAACGGAAGAGCCCTGCTCCTTCTTTCCGGGGGCTTTGACTCTCCTGTTGCCGGCTATATGGTATCCAGAAGAGGCGTATATATGGATGCGGTATATTTCAATGCACCGCCCTATACCTCGGACCGGGCGAAGCAGAAGGTCATAGACCTTGCAAAGGTTTTGTCAGGATACACGGGACCAATAAACCTCCATATCATCAACTTTACGGATATACAGATGGCAATTTACGAGAAGTGTCCCCATGACGAGCTGACCATCATAATGAGACGATATATGATGAAGATAGCGGAGCATATCGCCAGAGAAACGAAGGACTGTTTTGGCCTCGTTACCGGAGAGTCCATAGGGCAGGTGGCGAGTCAGACCTTAAAGAGCCTCTTTACTACAGATGAGGCCGCGGATTTTCCCGTATACCGGCCTCTTATAGGCTTTGACAAGCAGGAGATAATAGACAAATCAGAAGAGATCGGAACAGCGGATATTTCAATCCTTCCCTATGAAGACTGCTGTACGATCTTTGTTGCAAAGCACCCGGTTACAAAGCCGAACCTGAATATCATAAAGAATTCAGAGGCCAGGCTTTCCGGAGTGATAGAAGAAATGATAAAAAAGGCCATCGAAACCGATGAAGTGATAACGGTCAGTAAGGATTATCAGTAAAGTGTCCGGTCTGTACGACCGTATTATACAGTTTCCAGCTGTTTCTTCAGGACAGTTGCCACTGCCAGGTCTCCCAGCACATTTACACAGGTGGCGCCCATATCCGCAAGAGTGTTGACCGAAATATACACACCAAGTATCTGCTGCACAGGGATACCGGCTATGGGAGCCAGGGCTGCAAATGCCGCGATCGCTCCACCCGGAACACCCGGGGTTCCTATGCTTAAAAATACATTGCAGGCAAGTATCGTTACCATAGTTCCCACCGACAGCTCTATTCCAAGTGCTGAAGCAAAGAAGGTTATCATAAAGGACATCACAATGGATACGGCGTCCATATTTATCGTTGCGCCCAGAGGAAGCACAAGGGATGCGATCTCCTCAGGCACTTCCAGGTTTTCTGTTGCACACTTCATGGAAAGAGGAAGGGTCGCATTCGATGAACAGGTGCTGAAGGCATTGATGGATGCCGGAGCCACGTTCTTAAAGAATGATAATGGATTGTATTTTCCGAAAACCTTGACTATACCGCCGTAAACTATCACCGCATACAGGAAATATGTGACATAAAGGGCGATCATCACCTGTGCAAGCTGTATCACGGTCTCCCTGCCGTTTGTGTGCATTACCGTAGCTATGCAGCAGAATACGCCGATCGGGGTAAAGAGCATCACCTTTCCTACGACAAATATGGATATCTCATCCACTGCCCGGCAAAGTTCTACAAAGGCCTTCGCCTTCTCCTTCAATGCAAGACAGGAAAGGCCGATGATAACGGCAAAGGCAAGGATCTGCAGCATATTTCCCTCGGTGAAGGAAGTAAAGGGGTTTCCGGGGATGATATTTTCAATGGTATCCACAAGACCGGTAAAGGTGGCGGCTTCAACTTCTGTATCTGTCGGAGTGATCACTGCTCCCTGTCCGAGATGAAGTATCCGCGGGAGAACCAGCCCAAGAGCGGAAGCTATTGCTGTGGTCACGGTGAACCAGATAAGAGAATAAAGACCTGTCTTTCCGGTTTTTGCAATGCTTCCCATGCCGATTATCCCAATAATGATGCTGCAGAATACCAGCGGATATATCATCATCCTGAGCGCCGACATATAAATGGTGGCGACTACGGTAAGAGGCATGTACAGCCATTCAGGCATTACGAGTCCGATGATTATCCCTAGAAAGAGACCAAGTGCAATCCATAGAGTGATTCTGTTATTCTTTTTCATAATTCCCTGTCCTGCCCACGATTTGTATTTTTGCATACTTGTGATGCGAATATTTTTCCTGAGGAATTATTGCATAAAATGGTTAATACGTCCAATACAGGATTCTTATAGCTGGCTATAGGAAATAACTATAATAAATGCGTGTTTCCGTGGAGTATACTTCTATAGTGAACAGAATCCGATGAGTTTGAACAGATAAGAAATTATTTCAGCCAATATTTCTTCCGGACGGCAGGTCCGTCTACGCCTGGGAAGCACTTATGCGCCCAACAGAGATGACAGTAACGGAGCTTATTGAGGATTACACGAAAGGTGACAAACTGCATATTCTGGAGGTGGCGACATTCTTCGGAGCCATGCAGGCATATTTCCTCAGAGGATATGATCAGAGGGTTTCGATAAATTCATTTCCGTCCGATTCCTTGAAAAGTGAAGAGGCTGAGGCCTTTAGGGAATATTTCGGAGAGGAGGAAGGACAATCTGCTGTCAGTGGATGATTTTGGCAGCGGGATCAACGATCTTGACAGAGTGGAGATCATTTCCCCGGATATCGTAAAGCTTGATACCTTGCCCGTCCGGCCTGATACCGGGAAGAGCATGTGGGGTTAAATAACGCCGGAGGAGGATAGTCATGGGCAGCATATCTATAAGGCTCACAAATGAGGAATTTGAAAAAGCGCTTGAGTTAAAAAGGGATCTGCATATGCATCCCGAGCTTTCAAATGAAGAATTCAGGACTACGGAAAAGCTGAAGGAGGTACTTTCGATCCTTCCAGGAGTCACCATACTTCCGCTAAAAACCGAGACCGGACTCGTTGCCAGACTGCAGGGAAGCAGGAAGGGGAAGGAGGTAATGCTCCGCGCGGACATTGATGCTCTTCCGCAGACAGAGGAGTACGAATCTCCCTGGAAATCACGGACTCACGGTGTAATGCATGCCTGCGGACATGACCTGCACGCTTCTTCACTGGCCGGTGCCGCAATGATACTGTCAAGGCTTTATGAAGCCGGAGAGCTTGAAAATACCGTGGATCTGGTATTTCAGCCGGCGGAGGAAGGGACTTTAGGTGCGAGAAAGCTTATTGATGCCGGGCTTTTTAAGCTGATAAGTCCGGATATCTGCTTCGGGCTCCATAACTGGCCATCCGTTCAGACCGGACAGATCGTGTGCCGCGAGGGCGTACTAATGTCCGCAAAACGGAATTTTGAGATACATATCATCGGAGCCGGAGGTCATGGCTCTATGCCACAGCTTAATATCGATCCTATTGTATGTGCTGCCGCCATTATCCAGTCTCTGCAGACAGTAGTCAGCAGAAATACCGGTCCGCTCGAAGCTGCGGTTCTTTCCATAAACCGGATCGAGGGTGGGTCACCGGTGAATCTGGTTGTTGACCGGGTAGAGATGCGTGCCACAATACGGTCTCTTTCTGAGAAGACACTTGGCAGGATGCAGGAACGGGTAGAGACCATCATTAAGAAAACGGCGGAAGCGTACGAATGCCGTTCCGGGATCCAGTGGCAGGAGATGATCCCGGCGGTTTTCAACACTCCGGAAATGACGGAGGAAGCCGTAAAGATCGCAGAGAAGGCCGGATGCACCGTAACGGACGCACCACCTTCACTTGCCAGCGAGGATTTCGCCCTTTACAGGCAGTATGTACCGTCCTTCTTTTTCTGGGTCGGCAGTACCGCTGAAGGAGAAAAGGCAGAGGAGCTCCACCGTCCCCGTTTCCATGCGGATGATGAAGCACTCCGTCACTGTGCGGAGCTTTTTGCAAATGCAGGAAGTATAACGTAAATTACCTTAACTGACACTGGGATGCCGGTTTATTTCCTGAGCATTTTTTCGGGATCCAGAATATCTCTTGCTGTATCGGGATCCAAAAGCTTTTCTTCAATTACCACATCAAGTACCGAACGGCCGGAATACAAAGCTTTCTTTGCCGTATCGGCGGCCTTCTGATATCCAATTAAGGGCACAAGAACCGTGATGATACCGATACTGTTCTCCACCAGCTCCCTGCACCTCTTTTCATTGGCTCCGATACCTGTTACGCAGTTATCCGTAAACGTCTCTACTGCATAACCCAGGGTATCTATGGACTGGAACAGATTATAGAAGATGATCGGTTCAAAGGCATTCAGCTCCAGCTGTCCCGCTTCGGCAGCAAGAGTAATTGTCATATCATTTCCTATGACATTAAACGCCACCTGGTTTACAACCTCAGGAATTACAGGGTTTACCTTTCCCGGCATTATTGATGATCCGTTTTGTCTAGGGGGAAGGCTTATTTCTCCGAGGCCCGTTCTCGGACCGGAAGACATCAGACGAAGGTCATTTGCTATCTTTGAAAGAGAAACCGCGCAGGCCTTGACTATTCCGGATACAGTCACAAAGGGATCCAGATTCTGTGTGGAATCAATGAGATCATCCGCATGCTTCAGATCCATTTTTGATACCGTATTTAGTGTGGGAACTATATTTGAAATGAATTCCTCACCGGCATTGATGCCGGTACCTATTGCAGTACCACCCATGTTGACTGACCGCATCTCCTCTATTGCGACATCGAGTCTCCCTACATTTCTCAATACTGCATCGCTGTATGCCCTGAACTCCTGTCCAAGGCTTATGGGCACCGCATCCTGCATCTGGGTGCGTCCCATCTTAACTACTTTTTCAAATTCTTTTGCTTTTTTGGATAATGCCACCTGAAGACACTGCATTTGTATCCTCAGATTCATTAAGAGACGTATGGTGGTCATTTTTCCTGCAGTGGGGATGACATCATTTGTAGACTGTCCCATATTGACATCATCATTGGGATGAATGACGGAATACTCGCCCTTATTTCCGCCTGATATCTCAATTGCCCTGTTTGCTATCACCTCATTGGCATTCATGTTCAAGGAGGTTCCCGCTCCACCCTGGATCGGGTCAACGATAAAGTTATCAAGAAAACGACCTTCCAGAATCTCATCACAGGCTTTGATGATTGCGTCCGCCTTTTCTTTCGGGAGCCTTCCGGTTTCATTATTGGTAATGGCTGCTGCCTTTTTGATATAAACTATGCTGCTAACCATTTCGGGATGCATAGTCAGCCCTGTTATAGGGAAGTTTTCCGCCGCTCTAAGAGACTGGACACCGTAATATGCATCCGAAGGCACTTCCTTATCACCGATGGAATCGTGCTCCACGCGGAATTTTGTGTGGTCCGGATCATTGAGAGCTCTTTTACTTCCTGATCTCCATCCTAGTATACTGTTATTCATATTCGGCCTATGCTGTTCCTTTCTTCAATCACTTAATACGCGCCTTTAATTGCGGCGCAGACACTTTGCTTCTTTAATCATTATATGCGTGATCACGTGTTTCTTCAAATTAAATGTCTAACCGCATTCAGGCTTCAGGAATCGCTTTTTGAAACTCCTCGGTGGTCATAGCGTTAATATCTTTCATATTATCTTCAGTTTTTTACAGAGTACTTGTGTGTAATCATCCAAATGATTCGGACGCCAAAAGTCACATTTTGATTAAATACGGATTGTTCCGTGCTACGC
>CAMVGV010000026.1 GCA_947167135.1 uncultured Lachnospiraceae bacterium | reverse complement strand
TTATTTTGAATAAAACATCAGCCTTCATCTTCTATCTCCCTATCAAAAACCTAAGTACCATCAACCGCTTTTCTTCACAACCCACAAAAAAGACATTATGGCATCATTGCAGATACCGAAGGTAAGAGGGATCAGCTTCAGCAAGCTCCTCTATGGTATCAAATTCACAGATCTGTTTTTCATTAACTTCCTGTATACCCAAATCCAGCTTATCTAGATTTCTGTCCACCACTTCATCCCAGAAAAGATCTTCGTTTCCTTCCTTTTCGTATGAATCCTTTATCAGCTGTACCAGGATATCGGTATCATCCCTTTTAAAATAGGACAGTCCGACCATATTGAATACATCATCACCGCCCTTGCATATCCTTATTATCCTTTCCTTTTTATCGAGATAAAAAACCCAGTCGTCAGAATGTCCCCCAACAAATCTTCCAAAATAACAGGACCGGTCATAAATCCGGTCGAAAATGGAATAATCGGATATCAGCAGATCTGCTTCACAAATAAAACAATCATGGTCCTTCATTCTGTCACAGGCACAGAAAACAGAAGAAAGATTATTCTTTATCTGATATTCCGGATTATGGATCAACTCAATATCATCATATTTGCTCTTCAGGTACTCAAAATCAGAATTCCTGTATCCGGTCACGATGATGATCTCCCCGACACCCCTCTGTCTCAGGGAGCAAATAACAGATTCTATCATAGGTTGTCCGTTTATACTGACAAGGGGTTTAGGGATCTCATCCGTAAGAGGTCTCATCCTGGTACCCATCCCTGCAGCCATTATCACAGCGATTTCATTATTATTCATAAAAGACAGGCACCTCTACTCCCAGCTTTTCCAGAGCCTCCTCAAATACTTTCCAGAAGTCTCTGATATCATCCTCGTCTATTGCTCCGAGTGCACACAATCTGAAAGTATTCTGTCTTTCAAGCTTTCCGGGATATATGGTAAATCCCTTTTCATAGCACAGGTCATGCACTCTGTCAAAATCCCAATTCGGATCATCGGGATATTTTATGGCTGCAACCAGTCCTGACTGAACTGATCTGTCAAGAGCCTCCTTAAATCCCAGCCTGTCAATTCCTTCCCTAATGGCATTCATTATCCTCTGGTGTCTTTTCCACTTTGCTTCTTCACCTTCCGAACGATACTCGATCAAAGCCTGCTTTGCAGCATATATTGTCTGTACAGGAGGGGTAAAGTGCATCTCTCCCGTTCGCTCAAAATAATCATACTGCATGTACAGATTACAGTAATATGAGCGCCTGGGATAACCCGCACTTTCCTCTATAATGCTCTTTCTACCGATGATATAAGAAAGTCCTGTCATTCCCATGATACCCTTCTGGGCTGAGGCCATACAAAAATCTATGTTATCTTCATAAACATTTATGGGAATCATGGCAAACGAAGACGTTGTATCGGTTATGAGAAAGGTACCGTATCTATGTGCTAGCTCTCCCACCTCTCTTACCGGATTCAGAAGACCGCTTCCGGTTTCATGATGGGTTATATAAACATATCCTATATCCCCGTTTTCTTTTAGCACCTTCTCAATCGCAGATAAAGAGGGCTGTTTATCAAACGGCTGTTTTAACTCAATATACGGAAGACCATAATAAGAAAGGACATCAACAGCCCGCTGGCTGTATGATCCGTTATTGATGACAAAGGCTTTCTTTTTATCAGCCAGAAGTGAATTCAGCGCCACATCTATACATATGGTTCCTGATCCACAGAAAAGGACTGCTGTATATTCATCCGGATCGCCGTGAACGATTTCTGTTAATTCTTTCCTTATCGGCGCCATAATATCCCGGAATTCTTTTTCTCTCGGGCAAATATCCGGAACTATCTGAGCCATTTTTACGCTTTCTGTCGTGGTAGACGGTCCGGGATTCAATAAAATTTTCCTTTCTGTCATAATAAATCACCTCTTTAACTTCAAAACTCATCTATCAGTGTAATAATCTCTTTAATAGACATAAGACTCCTGTCTATCTCATGAGCCCTATGATGAAGGAGTATACTCTTTGCCGCATTTTCCATGGCGGGATACGCAGCGCGTAAAAGCTGATTAGCGTATATCACAATATTAACCCCGTGATCGGATAACTCCTTCTCTGTTACCGTATTAAAAGAACTCGGCACCACAACTATCGGTGTTTCTTTGTCTGTCTCCCTGAAGCTGTCGCAGAATAACAGTATTTCGTCGGGTTCCTTACGCCGACTGTGGATCATAATGCCGTCGGCTCCGGCTTCCACATACGCATGTGCTCTTTTCAAAGCATCTTCCATTCCCTGCTCCAGTATAAGGGATTCTATTCTGGCGATTATCATAAAATCATCCGACAGCTGCGCCTTCTTGCCGGCAGATATTTTTTCACAGAAGTTTTCGATACTGTCCTGCGTCTGCTGAACCTCTGTACCGAAAAGACTGTTCTTTTTCAATCCTGTCTTATCCTCAATTATTATGGCAGATACTCCCATCCTTTCCAGGGAACGTACAGTATACACAAAATGCTCAGTCAGTCCTCCCGTATCCCCATCGAAAATTATGGGCTTGGTAGTAACCTCCATAACATCATTTATCGTACGGAACCTGCTTGTCAGATCCACCAGTTCAATATCAGGCTTTCCTTTATCAGTACTGTCGCAGAGTGAGCTTATCCACATAGCTTCAAACTGATCTATTGCTTCTCCGTCTGCTACAACGGTTTTTTCTACAATGAGACCCGTAAGTCCGCTGTGTACCTCACATACCTTTACAATAGGTACAAGTCTCATGAGCTTCTTCAGCCTTGCACGTCTCAATTCCGGCATGGCAAGCTTCTGTCTGGTCTGTCTGTCCGTCTTTTCAACCTCCGGGGAATAGGTATACGGTATCTCTACAAGTTTCCCGCCATATTTATTTAGGAGCTCAAGTATATTACGTTTTATTGCCTTCATCGATTCATCGGACCAGTTGTCACCGTGAACAATATAGTCCGGATTCAGCTCCTTTACCACCTGATCGTACATGATGGTATTCTGAATATATACCGACTTTACTCCCGGTATCTCACGACACATTTCCACTCTTTCCTCTGTAGTTTTAAGCGGAAAGCGGTTGTACCGTATCATCTCGGAATCGGTAAGCACACCGACCGTAACATCGCCAAGCTTTTCTGCCTCCCTTATTATGTTCAGATGTCCCTCATGGATAACATCCGTGCAAAAACACGTATATACTTTCTTCGACATATCAGCTTGTCATCTCCTTATCCTCAGTAACACTGTTTTCTTTCAGCTTATTCATCGTATCAATTAAATAGTCCGTAACCTTCGATACACTTTCGCCGGGAAATGCCCAGCATTCCCTTCTCACAGACTCTCTTCCCTCTGAATAGATATCATCTGCGAGACATTCGTTGATTATCTCCCCGACATTTAACAGATTATCCCCATTAAGTTCTTTTCCGAGTCTGGGTAAAACCGTTTCGGTCCATGTAGGGGTCCCAAGCCACCATGCATCATATACCGAAGTGTCTATCTTTGCGGCGGTATAAATAACAGGTTTATCATATACAAGTGTGAAATCAAATACAACCCCCGAAAAATCGGATATCATTATATCAGATTTCCTTAATACGTCGAAATTGTCGGTATCCCGGTTCCATTGAAGGGAATTGGAATCCGGGTATTTGGTAATAAGCCTCTCAATGAGTTCTTTCTCTGAACTGAAAGACTGCGGATGTGGACGAATGATAAGTTGATACCCGGTTTTTATCAGCTCATCGATCAGCTTCTCCCCAAATTTTGACAATATCCCTTCAGGTCCCCAGGTGGGCGCAAGCAAAACTGTTGTTCCACTTTTTTCTACCGGTTCTGCATTGTCAAGCCTCGCCTTCATTTCATCCATATAAGGAATACCGGCAACAACAAGCTCCTTCTCCGGAAGTTCCCTAAGCTTTTCAAGTGACCGTATCTGATCGATCTGGAACTGTCCCGACAAAAGAAGGGCATCATAATAATCTATTCCAAATGAACGGTAGAGTGTCACATCACTTGCTGCATGAAATATATGCACGTAGTACTTTACATCCCTTGACCTTTTCCACTGATACACATCAAGCCCCGGTGTGGTTGAAAAGACCAAATCAGCCTTCAGGAAATTAAGCCTCGCAAAGGCTCTGTTCCCTTCTCCGATAAACTCACCCTTAACGTGCTCATAACCGGAATTCAGAGCAGGGTCGTCCGGTGATGCGGTCATATAGACAACATCCACTCCTCTTCGGTCAAACTCCCGACAGACAGGTTCAAAAACATTCCAGTATCTTTTGTTGTCTGAAAAGATAACAAAAGGTATACGTTCTCCGTTATCTGCCACCTTCTTTCCTCCGCTCAGAAAGAACCTGAACTTTAATATAAGCATTCTGAAGGCATAAACCCCGGCACCGATAAGTCCAATAAGGATTGTAAACAGCATACTCCCGGTTCCGGGATCTATATACAGTAATACTCCCATCATTCTTCCCCTTTCCCGGCAAACACTGCATCCCTTGCAACAACCCTCCAGTTGTTCTTATCCCAGATGTTATCATGGACTGCAAGCCAGTCTCCGGGAAGAAACTGGGTACCATTATTAATCCCAACCTCCCAAGGAGAGTCCAAAAGGATATATTGCTCGCCAACAAACTTATCATCGTTATTGATAGGTTTGCCGGTAAAATGATTAACAGGGTTATCAATAATACCGGATACCGCAATAGTTGGTACATCCGCTATTGTCATAAATTCATCCGAAACCTTGAAGCCCTTCTCATTAAAATCTTTTACCATAAGTAAATGGCTGACTTTTTCCAAATCATAATACTTTCCATCTTCTTTCAATTCTAATTCATCAAACTGAGACAGATTTCTTCCATGATCAGATACAAGTATTATCCTGGTATTATCATAAACCCCATTTTCTCTCATATAGTCAAACCATTTTCCAAGCTGTATCATACATGCCATGTCGGTTTCATAATGGATAAAATGATCAACGTTTTCCATCTTTATTTCCTTACCGTCAACAGAAAATCTTGATACATTAGCAGCATCAAAATCTGTGTTATTCACAGATTCTTTCGGAAGATATTCGGGTTCCTGAAGTAGAATCGGCTCATGTGTTGCGTTATTATTCATCATAAGGAACGTGTTCTTCTCACTGCTACTTATATCCGTGAGTTTTTCAATGTTTTTCAGTACATCGAATGATGACAGAAACTCTGATGAAATACCCTGAGCAACAGATGTCCCCTCGGTAACCTGTCCTGTAGATGTGTATCCCCTCTCTGTAAGATGATTATAATTGCTTCCACCATAAATATATTTCTGTATAATCACTGGAGAAGCCTTCATTAAGCTGTAAAAGAAAAGATTTCTTCTGGTATTCAACAGTTTGCTTTGCTGAACTTTCAAGCTGAACATGCCCTCAGTATTATATGTATTGATACCCGGATAATCATCATAAATCGTCATATCCGGTATCCACTGATAATTAGCGTAAGGAACATCACATACAGTAACTTCATATCCGTTCTCATCAAATAATACCGGCATAACCTTCAACGATTCGTTATGCTTATCTACCAGCCTTTCTTTATCTCTTTTGTTTAATTCTACAGGAGAATACTCATATCCTCCAAACAGAGCAGGAGCACCTGTGTTCGTATTATTTGAAAAGGAAAGACTATTTGAGTACCAGGTAAATCCATCGTACTTTTCTTTTAACTCCGGTTTTTCATTCATGATATATGGAACATAGGGTCCGATAGCTCTATCAAGCATCAACACGATAATGTTTTTTCCGTTTTTACTGAGATTGAAGCTTATTTTTTCCCCCGATTTGATCCTGGCCTCCACCGGCTTAATTGCCCTGAATGAGATAAAGGCATTTATTCCTGTCATTATCAGTACAACCACGATAATCGTGATAAGGATACTATCCAGATATTTTTCGAACCTGGTAGAAATAAAAACAAGAAATAGTAATATACAAATCACGAGTAAATTAACGATTTTATCTTTCCAGGAATATATCAGATCCTCCTCAAAACATAAAGTAGCTGAAATAATGCCTAGATCTGTTCCAAAAAACATATAATCAATTACAGCTGTCCCACAGAACAGTAACATTATTTTTTCAATTATCACTTTTCCGGTATTATCTGCAACAGAATAAAAGACACCCGTCCATAATACAAAATACCCTACTGAAACTAAAAATACATAAAACAAATACCAAAGCGGATTATAGTATAACGAAATATTAATAAATTCCTGAGGTGATGATTTCAATAACGCCGATGGGATAAGTCCCCCGATAAACGTGGAAAGCATAATAGATGACAATAAAAACAATTCTCGGTTTGCCTTTGGAAATACCAAGTGAATTCTATTGTTCACTTTGCTTGACTTAAATAGCAGCCTTACAGCAAACGGAATTTGCAAAAACAATCCGAATAAAACAACAATTATCCTTCTCTTTAGGGTGTTATCAAAAAAAGCAATACTATACAGAGCCAAAACAACACCGCATAGTGAACATAACATGGAAAGCAACTTCGTCGGGTCTTTTAGCTTAAAAAATATATTCTTTATCAATGAAAAAAGATTGTTCAAAGTCCAGTATAAAACAAGCCCTGACGGTGAATTGTAAAGCAATATTAAAAATAAGAAAGCCATTATATACAGCTGTAACTTCGACTTAAGAGGAAAGCCCTTCGTATATATCAGACAAGATATAATATTAATCAATGTCATTAATACCGGAAGAAAATTAAAGCTAGTATTTCCGACAACGACAAGAGCATCCGGCATTCCGAGATCCCTTATGGGTCCAAATGCAGCTCCATCAAGAAGTGCAAGGTTTGATAAAAACCTGTAAGCCGCTATAAAAAAAGGTATCTGTATTAATAAAGAAAGCGATTCCTTAAAAACATCAGTCGGTTTATAATGATTCTGCCTGTAATAGGTCTGAAGCATCATCATTTTTTCATCACCGGAATATACCCGCTTTATATGTGAAATACCGCGTTGCATTTTCTTCGAAATTTCACGCTGCCTATCCTGTATTGCATCAGCCCTTTTATAAAGAGGTAATACAAGAAAATTCATTGTCAGACTCAGGACAATTATTGAGAGTCCCGGATTATCTGTAAAACGCTGTGCAAAAGAAAAAACCACTTCAAAAAACAACTGAAGGGGCATAATAAATAATGAATATAGTATTGTTAATGCATTCACTTTAATTCCACTCTCCTATGATACAGCAAGATCCGTTCTCATAATCCGTTCGCGATTCGCAATGTCAATGATCTGCATTTTTTGAGCAACAACCTGAATGAAAAGATTATCCTCTGTATAAAGCATAAATCATACTGTCATAACCTATAATAAGTAAAACTCTTTCATCATATCACAGCTAAGTATCTTATAATCTCTGAATCGGAATTCTTCTTTTTCAATTGATATATCCCTGTACCAGTTCATAGTATCATCTATATTAGGCGTTTTAACGCCGCAATACTCTCCAATCTGCTGGATAACCGACAATCCATAAGAAAAATCAGCAACAAAATATCTGTTATGCAAATCTGGTATTAATCCATTATCTGTTTTTACAGATGGTGTCTCCAATCCCTGAAATGCTGGAATTGACGATATCTTTGCAGTCATATCCTTAATAGTAAAACTCTGATAATGATTTTTAAGAGAAGAAACATATTCCAAACTACATTCCGGAAGAGATCTGCATATATCCTGTACCTCTTCATCGCATAAAAGAAGAAGTCTGGAAGATTCATCATCCCAATCTTCATAAAAAAGTGGTAGCTCAGAGTACGTCACGCCAGGAATATATCCCTTAAAAATACACCTCAATCTGGCAGAATGGAGAATAGGATTTGATGGCGTCATTGATAATGAAAGGTAGCATGGTATGCAAGTACAATGAATATCAAAAAGGCTCTCAACAATATCTGCACATCTGTTTACTGAAGAACCTGGAAGAGAAGCAACATGAAGCTCATTTCTATATCCAATACACCGAACAACAGACCCTCTCTTTATCAATCGTGCAATCGCTGGTACTCTTTCAAGTCCGAAAACAGTATTCCCCCGTTTAATACATCTTCTTAATACACACTCTCCTCCTCCATTCCCGGGAATAATACCAATTACAGCTTCATTTCCAGCGTAATTATATATGTATTTCTCATACTTTGGAATGATCATTGCAGGAACAGTAAGTATGATAATATCTGCATTTACAAACGCTTTTTCAGGCCTGTCAGTTGCATACAAAATATCCCCTTCATGGATACATTCGTAGTTTTCGTCCACAATAGATAAATGTTTATTAAACAGATGGGGTTCTGAAGTAAAAATAACGACATCATTCCCTTTTTCTGCACAATGTACCGCAAATTGTGTCCCTATATTTCCACCACCAACAATAGTTATCTTCATATTCCAATAATTAATCTATGACATTCATTCTCAAAATAAAATCTAATCATTTCGATCAATAATTAACTACAGTATAAAATAATCACCAACAGACCCATGATTTATCTCATTTTTCACGTCTGCATATGATTTTTCAACGTTAAAACATATCTCTGCATGGCAGCTTGGAGCTCTGGATGGAATCATATAATTGTCTCCAAAGTAAACTCTTAAAAGACCATCATAATCTTTTGGTGCCGGAAGCGTCAGGAACTCAAACTGTAAATGAATTGTATCGTCAAATATATTTTTTCTGATATGATAAAACTTTTTATGAATTTTTCCACGAAACGCAACTTTATCTATATATTCCGACATACCGTCGTTCATCACTGCATAATTCTCATATTTATCATGAATCTTCAAAAAACGCCATTTCAG
Organism: uncultured Lachnospiraceae bacterium; assembly: GCA_947167135.1. Lineage (GTDB taxonomy): Bacteria > Bacillota > Clostridia > Lachnospirales > Lachnospiraceae > NK4A144. The sequence goes on along the minus strand of CAMVGV010000026.1, from coordinate 26,999 downwards.
AAAACAATATTTTACAGCAGACATTATCCCGTTTGATTTGGGCACCTTGGATTTTATACATTCAAGGATTTGATAACAATCCGTCAGCCCGTCAAACTGTTCTTTTAATTTTATCATATCCTCAGAAACTGAATCTACAGGAAAAATATCAATAAAAATGCCCTGATTAAATGTTTCATTCAAGAGTTCATGTCGTAACGCCCCACACGTATCAGAATTCCTGAATTGTGAATGCCCACGAAAATAAAAATTATCATTTCGATAATATTGAAAAAAATACGGTTTCTTTATCTCGTGTTCAGAAATCTTAATAAGACGCTCGTAATCTTCCCTAAGCATAATTAAATCGATATCATCATCCCAGGGAATAAAACCTTTGTGTCTGACAGCTCCCAATAAAGTTCCGCTGTCAATCAGATAGTTTATGCCATTCTTTTTGCATATTCTATCCAATTCATATAGAAGATCCAGTTGCACGGCCCATACTTTTTTTCTTTCTTCTGTCACCAAAAAACCGCTTCTTGTTTCACTTTTAAAAAAATCCTTTGGAAAATCTATATTTAATGTGACCATATTTATATCCTTTTGATTCGACTAATATTATTCCAAATTATTCTTTGAACTGCTAATCCATATACTTTATTCTTTATCAAAGCTTTCCCACTGATATTATGATAATAAAGAATACTATAAGGAATATATCTTAGTATGATATCCAGAACCTTACTGTTCTCTTCTGTTTCCCCATCAATAATAAACCCGTCTTCTTTTCGAAAAACTATATGGTTTAATTCGTCCTCAGTATCAACACTTATCGTATTAATGAAGCCAAATAGTCGAAATAAATCCATTATTCCTGCTCTGTTCTTCTCCTTATTACTGAAAACATACACTTTACCACCCTTATGTATGTTTACCCACGACAATAGACCGTCCCAACGATTATCGGGATAATGGTCTACATACTTTGATTCAAAGAATTCCTTCAGCTTTTCCGTCTTACCTTCTGTAGAAGGTAGCAGCTTTCTGATCAGTTCTGTATCATATAATAATCGTGGTAATTCAACAAGATCTTCTGAAATAAACACCCCTGAATATCCCGACTCTGCTTTATATGTTACCTGTCCGTCATCATTCAGTTCTATACGAAAACAATAGCCAAAAGAGTAGTTACTTGCCCTGAAATAGCTAAGAAAATCATTGTCAAAAAACTCTCGTCCTAACCTGAAAAGACTCGGGAATCTATAATCATTCCAATAATCCACAAATTGTCCGTTATTAATTAACGCACTCTTAATATAAAGGAATGATCCAATGATTTCCCTATCCGGCCTCGAAAAGAGAGATATAACATCCTCTCCATCTATACTTGATATATTCTTAATCAAAACAGAGAGATCAGAAAAATACGTATAGAGATTAATATCACAAAGAATAATATCTTGGCATTCCGTTATTAGTTTTTTTTCAAACAGATATTTTACCCCATACCAGTATGCTTCTCCCCGACCAAGTTTTCTTGTATTAACAAATATTAACTTGTCTATTTTTTTTCTTATACTTCTTATCTGGCATTCATTTATCTTTGATTCACACACACAGATCAACCTATCACAGCTTTCGCTTAAATCATCAACCAGTTTTACTATGTGTGATCTCAGTATTCCATTAGTATTATATATCGCTAAGACAGCTATTCTATTATTCATTATTCCTTCATTTCGCACTTCAATTTTTTGTATCACGCAGATACTGCTCAAGCACCTCGTCTTTATTCCGTTCAGACACCAATCCATCCTTGATTTCGTAAATGATATCACAATTCCGAATTGTAGTAAGTCTGTGCGCTATTATTATCATCGTTTTTGTTCCAGATAGCTTATCTATTGATTCCATTACCGCAGTTTCCGTATCAGTATCAAGAGCAGAAGTGGCCTCATCCAGAATAAGTATCTCCGGTTCATGGTATAAAGCTCTGGCAATACCTATCCGCTGCCTCTGTCCCCCAGACAGTTTGGATCCCATAGCCCCGATATTGTCATCAAGATCTATATTTTTGCTTCGGAAATACTCGGCGAGCTGAGCTTCCTCCAGTGCTTTCCATACTCTATTGTCATCTGTATCCTCTTTTGAATAGCCAAATGCTACGTTTGCCCTTATCGTATCATCCATAAGGTAAATATTCTGGGGAATATAACCCACATATTTATGCCAAGAGTGCAGATGTTCATAAATATCTTTTCCATCAACAATCACATGTCCGATTTCTGGTTTTAATACTCCCAAAATCACATCGGCAAGTGTGGTTTTACCAGCCCCTGACGGGCCTATTAAAGCAACAGATCTATTATGTGGGATAAACAGATTTATCCCATCCAGTATAATAGCCTCCGGCCTGCTGGGATAATAAAATACAATATTTTCAAGACGTATCCCTGTTTCCAGAGAGAATTCTATATTATCAACATTATCTCTTACTACTTTTTGACGCAGTCCTTCTATATCGTGAAGATCCTTATAGACATTTTCAACCGAAGCTTTTAGTCCGGTTATTATTGAAAAACATCCGCTTATCCTGTTAAAAGACGGTAACAAACGGTAAGCTGCCACCACGAAAACCGCCAGTGTGGGGACAAATTTCGACAGGTCAACTCCCATGATTACCCTTATTGCAACATACGATAACAGACCACATATCACCAGCATTTCCATGACAGGTCTTGGTATTATTGAAATCAGCATTGATTTTTCCGAAAGTACTACTGACTTGCTGAAATTCTCATCATAATGATCCAAAAAGTATTGTTCTCGATTTGCCACTTTAATTTCTTTGATTCCTTGAAAAGACTGTAAAAACCATTTATTCATCTCGGAGCTTATCTCACGTTGACGCATTCCGATAACAATGAGCTGTTTCTTGAAAATAAACAGAACGAAGAACATGAATACCATCATTAAGCAGATGATAAACATAGTTGTAGCAGCATCCTGCATCAGGAGAAACAAAACAAGAAATAAAGCTGTCATAAGTTCTGTGGTAAGCTGTATCACATTTAACAAAACCTGAAAAAAATTGGCAACATCCATACCACAATTTCGCTGAAGCTCAGAAACACTATGCGAAACGTGAAATAGATAATCCTGGGACAGATAACACTGCATCAATCTATAAGAAATCCGCTTCTGATTATTATTGATATACCTGAATTGCAGTTTATACAGAAAAATTAGAAAGATGTTTTTTATTATATATAGGCATGCAAGTATCAATGATAGGGCGAAGATAAACTGTCTGACCTCACCAATATGTAATAATCGACCCAAAATTATGAACCATTTGTTGGTTCTTATTATCTCTGGATCAGTTATTACATTTACAACCGGAAGCACAGCGGAAACAGACAGGGTTTCAAAAAGAGATCCCACAGCAATACATACTGTAAGAATAATAAGATTTCTCTTTTGTCTTCTGTCAAGAATGTAATTAATCTTTTTAAGATAGTTCCCAATACTATTCATTAGTTCTCTCTATACGATTTGAATCCTTTTCTATGATATAGAAATTCACTAAACAGGTGTTTTATTTCAATATGCTCGAATGCTCCCCCATTCTTCATAAACGAATAATACGGAAAATCCATTCCCAATATTATACCGCAATTATCATTCTTTATATTGAAATCCTTTAAGTAATACACGGTTTCATACGTGTCGTATTGATCATCCGCCATATCAAATGGCGTTTTGATATAACCCATTATCTTTATATTGTTTGATTTAATTATTCTATGGATTATCTTCGTATAATCGCAATTACCACATAAGTACAAATCTGAATGAGCACGGCAAAATTCCAACAACCACCGTTTTATATTTTGACCGTGAATATAGTTTCTAAAAACATTCCCTTTTTTCTTGAGTCTTAATAAAATGGAAGGATAATATGAATAACATATGAAATCCCTATATGCAAAATCGGCATATTTTACCATCTCATTTCGGTATTTATCTCTTATTGAAGAATTTAGAACATTATTTATCCTGTATCCAATAAGACTTCTTTTATCAAAAACACCTGAATATTTATTATGCTTTCTAATTACATCATCCTTTTGGGTATAGCAATCAGGAAAAGCATAAACAGCTGAAGGCCAATAATCAAGCCATAACTGAAAAGCATCATTATACCAACCGGAATGCCCTCCAAGTCCGTTAAAAAAAACTCCTTCTGGAGGAACAGAGAGATGCTTTGCTCTGAATCCGCTAAGAGACTTTAACCTTTCAAAATACAAACCTAAATGGCTGAAATTGATCTTATTTTTGACACAATACTTCTTTTTCAGATATTCCCATGGTACATCTGATAATACTGTACCACTCTTAACAATAGTTCCCCCGAACAACGTCATAAACCAGCAGCAGTCTTGAAAAAAAGTATCCTTGTTGTTATACTCCCTGTTTCCAAGAATATCAATATCCTTATAATTTAAGATAAGAAAATCATATCTGTCATTACTAATAGATTTTTCGACTTCTTCAAATACCGATCCGTTCCACGTGACCGAATCTGAACATAGCCAAACATAGGAGTAATCTCCCTCAAATCTGTATTTCTGAAACACCATATAGGCTTTCAGGTTGGAATGAATGTCGGAATCAATCCTTACATAATATAAATTGTTTATTTTCGAATATGGATTCTCCGTTACACTTTGAGTAAGGTTATCCGTGCTCGAATCAAAAACATAAACATCAATATCAAATTTATTATAATACTCTGCTTCACGCCAAAGTTTAAGCGACAGTATCCCCGGCCTGTTATATGTGGGAATACAGATTGCCAGTTTTTTCTTTATTCGCATACCTGCTTTGATCTTTTATGTAAAATACACTTAATAATAAACTTCACTCGCATTTGCATTGGTGTTTTGAGTGTTTTCCATATCTTATCTTTTATGATAATAGGAATAAGACCCGGTCCCAGATTCTGATTCCTGTTCATTATATCAAAAAGAAACCAAGCTCTGTTAAACGCTGTAGTTTTATTATATGGACAGCCTACATATTCATAGAGCTTAGTAAGGGCGCTTTCCAGTGCTTTTACTTCAGCCAGATTAAATCCTGTTTTATCTGAATATCTCTTTTTTAGTGCTATCTTCTCATCTTCAGTAAAACCATAGCTTTCTATATTATCATTCCTGATATCCAGTTCTTCTTTTCTTACCACTTCTTTATCGAGAGTTTTAGTGGATTGCGTTTCGTATAACCTGTATAATACCAAAGTTTCTGGAATATTATAAACCTTTGCCACTTTCATAAAGCGGAGGCACAGGTCATAATCATTGCCAAATTCCAGAGATTCATCATAATACAACTGATATTGTTCAACTATATCCCGCCGCATCATCAACGAAGTATTGTAAATAAGATTCCCGAAAAACATCACATAACGAAGATCCTCGTCTGTGCTCCATATTTTGGGTCCGCATACTGTATTACGAACACCGTTAATAATATCGTCTTTCATTGTGCCACACAAACCATAATCCGGATGTGATTCCAAATAATCGAATTGTTTCTGAAATCTTTCAGGAAGACTAATATCATCATGATCCATCCTGGCAATGTATTTTCCTCTGGCCAGTCTCATCCCACAATTTGCAGTCGCAGATATCTTCATATTCTTTTCGTTCCTAAAAAATCTAATACGGGGATCATTATAACTGCTGATGATTTCTTTACTATCATCTGTAGAACAATCATCTATAATAATAAACTCAAAATCACTAAATGTCTGACTCAGAATACTATCTATAGCTTCCCGAAGATATTGTTCCCCATTATACACACCCATTACAATAGAGATTGCTGGAATATGATTTCTGCTGTCATTATCGTTCATATATGAATACCTAAGCATTAAATCCTTTTATTTATCCTGATCATACTCATACAAACAGAAAAGCAAACAACTCCGGTGACATTGAAAAAATAATTGTCTTAATTCTAAACTTCCAAAATACACTATTAATCCTTACAAGTTTGCCAGCCAACCTAAAATCCTCCAAAAGAGCTTTCTTTGTTTGTTTCTTATTGGTATCACTATCTGGTACGCATCTCAATCCTTCCGATATTTTAAATGCTGCTGTCATTAATGTACATTCTGCATATTTCTGAAATCCATCATTAAGAAACCTCTGGCTTCTTTCAATAAATATCGAAGCTGCTGCTAGTCGTTTTACAGAATAGGTACTCATTATACTTCCAGATCTTTGAACATAATAATAACCTGTTGATGTCATCACGGAAATCCTATTACATCTATTTATAACATCATAAATGATAGCCTCATCCTCATGGATAGTTATAGGAAACCTGAGTTCACAAAAAATATAAGCTTTATATAGCTTGCTCCAGGCTTCCACCGCCCCGTATAGAACAGTCTCCCGATTTCCGAGTATTACCCAGTCCCAATACTCCTTCCGGTCAATTGTTGTATTGCATCCGGAGCTGAATACTCCGATGCTGTTTCCTTCCTCGTCACAGGTAGTATATCCAGAGATCACCATGTCCGACCCATCTTCGCTGATCCTCTTATACAAACATTTTATATAAGATTCTGAGATAAAATCATCACTGTCAATAAATGAAATAAATTCACCGGATATCACATCAAGGCCTGCATTCCTTGCGGATGATAGACCCCCATTCTCCTTGTGGATAACCCTGATTCTGTCATCTGTACGGGTCAGTTCGTCGCAGATCTCTCCGGATCGGTCAGTTGATCCGTCATCAACCAGTATTATCTCAAGATTCCGATATGTCTGCGTCACAATACTATTGACACATTTTCTTAAGTATCTCTCCACATTATAAACCGGCACAATGACGGAGATCAGAGGTTCATTATCTATTTGATCCATTATTCTTCACACCTGACACGGCTTTCATCTGTCAGACGGTACATTCAAAAAGCACTTTATCAGATCTGCTAATCTTTCAGGCAGCCAATAGGTACTACAAAAACCCCGTCCTCACGTTTATAACCATACTTTGTTCCGGTGATGATCAATTTCAGATCCGGCTGTCTTAGCGGGCATTGTTTTTCCTTTTCATTATATCTGCCTATCAGCCGTTCCAGTTCATTCAAATGCTTAGCGCCTTCCTCAATTTCATGCGCTCCGAGTTTTATCTCAATAAGTGCATATCTCCCATCTGCTAGGTGAAGTACCGCATCTGCTTCGAGACCATAACGGTCCCGATAATATGACAGATTTCCATCCAAGGATGATGAGTATATCCTTAAGTCCCTCATACACAGACATTCAAAAACAAAGCCAAAGGTCTTGAGATCCAAACTATAAATTTCCGGTGATGCCCCCTGAGATGCCACAGCTATTGATGGATCTACAAACATCCGTTTTCTGCCGTTTCTTATTGCAGTGGCTGAGCGTATAGAGGGACACCAGCCATGTATATCTTCAATAATGAATAATCTCTCAAGAACATCCAAATAGTCTGCAAATGTGACATCAGATATGCTGTTGGTGGCAGACACATCAGCCATAATACTTGAATTTTTGGATATGGTTGCAAGATTACGCCCGTATGATCTGAGAAGCGCTTTCATTGTTTCCTTGTTACGCTTCACATCATCAACATGATACATATCTTCTTCATATATCTGATTGTAATAGTCTCTCGCTATTAAAATGCCTGAGTCAATATTTCCTATAATAACACTCTCCGGCCATCCACCTCTGCAGGCCGCAGCAATCAATCCATCAATAGTGAGATCAGAAACACAACCGTCCTTTAGCGCATCCTTATTATTAAATAATTCAAACAGAGAAACCGTTCCGTTAGATTCTTTGGACTCATACAGACTCATTGGATACATTTTTAATTTTGAGATCCTGCCGGTTCCCGTATGACTGGTTATAAGCTTCCGTGATGTCGACCCCGTAAGAACAAACTGCCCTCTCGCATGATTATCATCACAATAAACCCTTACAGCATCCCAGAGATTTGGTGCATCCTGCCACTCATCAATAAGCCTTGGCTTTTCTCCGTTAAGGAGTACTGCCGGATTGATTCTGGCAGTTTCTATCAGACCTTCCTTATTTGGATCCTTCTGAAGCTTTAACGCACTTTTGCAATGTTGCTCAGCCGTGGTTGTTTTTCCACACCATTTTGGACCAACAATATGCACGGCTCCAAATACACTTAGTTTTGTATTCAGTTCCCCGTCCGCTATTCTGCTGATGTATTCTCTATCCACTTCTCTTTTGCTCCGGTAAAACCATTGTACCACTCCTTAAACCGCACAGCAAGAGAGCGCTTTGCTTTTTTGCGCTATTTCATTTTGCCGTATTGTGATTATTCGCTTTGTGATTTTGTGATGTGTATTATATTAAATATGAGGCAAAAAAGAATAAATCACTGAATAAACGTAATATAATCAACTGTAAAATCTCTTGCTCTTCCCTGAACCAGTGCTTTTAATGCCCAATATGCATTACTCCGTACTCCAACCGTAAATAAACAAACCGCGATCAGACCTGTGATTATAAAAATATATCTGTTTTCATCCAGAAGATTCATTCTCCGGCTACTCTTTAGCTTTTGATAGATCCATCCGGTAAAATATATGATATTGAGCATGTAGAGGAAGATAAATGTGTAATACACAACATTTTCTATCCTACCGGTTCCTCCGTATCCCATAGCATAATATCCGGGACAATATAATGCGCATATAAACAATACCGAAATCAAAATGTTTATCAATGGGTTGTGATATACAAAACCGCATCTGTCTGATCTTTCAATTATAACCAGCACCACAGGAAGAACTGCGAGAAAAATATATAGCAGCTTCAAATCGGTCCATTCAGTGATCATCCATATCCCGTGACAAATTGAAGAAACGACGGAAAGGAAAGCAGATTTTCCAGTAGTATACTCAGCCTGTCTAACGCTTGTTCCCGGTGACAAAATGTTAAACAAAAAGGCGGTGATTAATACGACAAGTACTGCTGCACTTATAATCGCCATTTTCCTTTTATTCTTAATTATGTCGTAAACAACAACCACTGCCATAAACAACAGTCCTGAAAAAGCTGTAATGTGATTTGCTCCCTCCAGCAAAAATCCAATAATAACAGAGCCAAAAACATATATCAGACATCTGCATGCTTTTTCCGTCTTGTGATAAGCCAAAACAAAAACAGTGAAAAAACACTGAACTGCCCAGAAAAAGCTGTAATTCGCTGCACCATTATACCAGTACACTCCCTGTGTAATATCCGGCATTGTCTGCAAAATAACAAATAAAATAGTCATTCCAATAAAAAGACTTTCAAAAACACCCGAATGGAAAAAAACCTTGAAAAGAAAGACAGATAACGAAAGAACTCCCACAATCAAAGAAAGGATTACAAAAACAGCACCAAATCCATAAAATGACTCTCCGAAAATACCCGGTTGAAGTGCCTGAAGAAATGCTGATGAATATAACCCCTGCCAATTATGCCAAAAGTCAACATCCGTTTGAAGTGCAGCACTAAAAACAGCCCCTAATGAGCGTGTTTTTACCCATACCTCTGATGTCAAATATGAATAAGCGAAATCATCTGCCATGGGAACATCATATTTTGATGCAATGAATAACGGTATTATGCTGACCGAATAAAACAAAAGAAAAATGATAACATAATGCATTATGGTAATGCGATTTATCATTCTAATTAATCGGTCCAAACAATGATCTATTTTTAAGCTTCTGTTATTATTCTCTGTCATATCTTCTACCCCTTATTTCTCCTTATCATATTATGCCCTTCATACAGAAAAGCATAAAGTCCATATGAGAAAAAGGATAACTTAAGCTTAATCTTTGAAAAATGGTTAAGTGATCTGTAACTGCTGCTGTTCTTTAATTCATCCTTGATTTCATCAAGCACTTCCGAAATCTTTTTTGCCGAATCAGAATATCCCAGCCTTGTACAGGTACAAAATGCATCCAAAATAGAATAATAGCTTCTTAGCAGGAAATCCTCAAAAATATCTTCCCTGCTTTCTCTTACGAGCTTAAGTGCACGTATCCGGGCTTCGGTTCCTTCAAGTGAATAAGTTCTAAACCCCTTCCAGAAATGGTTCTCTTCTTCATAATACCTTCTGTAACGATATACTACCCGGTCCAGATATTCAATAAGTTCACACCTCAATAATGCCGTTAGTGTATATAGATAGTCCTCGGCATAGCTCAGATCCTCCGGGAACCTTATGTCTTTCAATTTGGCACAATATAATTTAGAATATACCGCCCCTTTGATTTCAAATGATTTATCACCTCCGTGCATATTATCCAGAGCAAAGCACTCAAGTGCCTCATTCTGGGTAATTCTTTTCATCCTCCCACTTTCAACAGAGGTTGTTTTTTTCATATCGGGAAGGAATTCTACAATTCTCGCTATAACCAAATCTGTATTTCCGGAAAGAGCTTTTACCAGAAGTTCTATCGCTTCTCTGAGCAAAATGTCATCTGCATCCACAAATGTAAAGTACTCACCGGTCATCAGATCCAATCCGTCGTTTCTGGCGGCGGATCTTCCCTTATTATCCTTATGAATGATTTTTATACGTTCATCCCTTGCTGCAAACCTGTCGCATATCTCTCCACTCGAATCCGTAGATCCGTCATCTATTACAAGTATCTCAAGGAATTTGTAAGTCTGGGATATTACAGACTCCAGGCACTCTGCCAGATACTTTTCTGTATTGTATACCGGAATAATAACCGATACCAACGGATTATGGATTTCCGGAATCATTTCATTACTCATTCGATATTTCTTCAGCCTTACGCCCTGTTACCTTTTCATAGATCAGATCAACTATCTCGCTGTCGACACTATCACTGAATTTCCTTGCAAAAAGTTTGCCGCTATTCATTATACGATGATAATCCTTCTTACAAAACACATATGGATCGCCGGCCTCCCAGTCAATGTATCTGAGACAGTCATTTTTCACACTGTCAGCATATGGACCGTTCAATGCGATAGTGTTCCAGCACATCTCATCTCCACACCAAGTTCCTGTAAATAGTTTTCTTATCCTTTTCTCCGAAGAAACAAAATACTGTGCCATTTCATCTGTAATACTAAACCATGCCTCACCTTTATAAAATGTTATTCTTTCATTTGAAAGACGGTTAATACGAAGTATCTTCTGGAGCTTCAACAACCATCCCTTTATCTTTTGGAAAAAAAGCGTCTTATTATCAAGTCCCTTTCCAATCTTATTCTGACAGAAATAAAAATAGCGTATTCTATCCATATCACTATTTAATGGATTATGATACTCAAAATAATTAGCCCCTTCATATTTGCAAAAAAAGGAGAATATCCTATCGACCGACATCAGAGGCATATCTGCTCCGGAGATAAAATGATAGTATTTATAATGACCAAATGAAGCTGCTTTCAATAGGCCCATCACACAGAATATCTGGCTGTCTCCTCCCCAGGTAACACTCATTCTGGGTACCAGATAAACTCTGGATTTCTTTGGTATATCTGTTAACTTATATGGAATATCCTCATCCTTAACTTTCAGATCGACATGAATAAAAAAATCATTCCTCTCATCATCGAGTATTTCCAAAATAAGCTTCAGTATCCGCCACTCATTGTGAACCATCATTATATAGGCGTGTCGATTACTGTTGTCCTGCATTGTTTTCCTTCAAAAGCATGTCATAGATCCTGATATATGCTTCACTGTTTGATTTTATATCGTGGTTGTTCATTGCGTGTTTTCCGGCTTTTTCCAGTCTGTCAGATAAAGATGCCGATCCTGCACCTGTGATAACCCTGTCAACTTCTTTCAAAACGCTTGTTATTATTTCCGCAAGCTCCTCTGTATCCCCAAATTCATATAGCCACCCCTCATCCTCATTTATCATATCCGGAGTGCCGCCTGTTCGTGCCGCTATGCAGGGAACTCCCAGCATCATTGCTTCTCCAAGGGAATTGGAAGAGTTTTCCATCACGGACGGCAGCAGAAAAGCACTGCTTCTTAGATACTGCTTAACCATATCATCTGCGAACTGCTCACCGAGAAACTCTATATTATTATTTAATCCGTACTCACTTATCAGATCGCAGACATATTTCCCGTAAGAATCCTGTTTCAGAAGCTCTTTAATTGTGTTTGGCCGCATATCCTTTCCTGTAATGGCAAGGAGCACATCAGGATATGTCTCCTTTACTCTGCTCAATGCCTTTAGAACAAAATGAATCCCCTTTATCGGATAATAGGACTGAGTCATAAAAATTCTGTGTTTATCAGTGTTTTCTGCTTTCCATATATCACTGTGCCCTAACGCATCATAGAACTCTTTTCTGAGTATTTCGCCGGCCTTATGGTAGACTAAATCCGGATTAAGCTCAAGTGTGGTACTTTTGTCCCAACCTGTACGTCCAATTACGTGTTTTACTTCTCTTAATGCGGCTTTTTCACACTCTCCTCTTTTCAGAAACTTTTCTTTCTGCTGCTCTATACTGTCCTGTCTGATAAAATCCCTGAAGGTATGGCGTTTCACTATTTTTTCAGGCAGCTCTGCATTATAGCAGCTTCCCAGCTTATATATAAGCCCGGTTATCGATATCACCGTTCTCTCAGGCCTGTTGAAGGCTCTGACCATGGAAAGTGTGTGAACATACTCCGATCCCCAGATATGAACAATATCGGGCTTTATCGTATCAAGAGCTGATTTCATCCTTTCCGTCATATCGGCATTATAGTATAGCTCCGGTATGGCATTCTCATAAAAACCCACATAACTGATATTCCCTGCCCGTCCGGTGATATTATCCCTCTGCTCTGACTGTGGATAGAACACCGTAAAATCAATATTGGGGTTTTCTGCCAGTATATCCGCGAGCCTGACTGTCCAGCCTCCGATGACCCCCTTTTTCTTTCCCAGAAAATCCGCGATCTGCGGCAGTATAAAGTTCACAAGCCAGACTAACTTCATTGTTTACCAAATCTTACTCTCTCTATCCTGCAGCTATGGACCTTGGTTTTTTCATCATAGCTTATTCCAACCGATAGGATCTCACCGCCGTAGTTTTTCAGCACGGAGAGGTAGTTTCTGTCCTTTATCTGCATAATCGCGGCCTCTGAGGAGTGGTTCCATTTTAGCTCCACTACCATTGCCGGAAGGGCAGAATTTCTTTTCGGAATGAATACCACATCAGCGATACCATGTCCCGAAGGCAGCTCCTCCACCTTTGCGTATTTATCCACACAGGAAATATAGGCAAGCTTTATCACATATCTAAGGCTCTGTTCATCATTATAAAATGTATGAGCATACTCTGAATCGTGGACTTCCTGAATAGCTTTCGCCACCCTCTCCTCAAGTCCTGCGATCGTATCATTGAGCAGAATATCCGATTTATTTATTAGACTGATCAGGGCTCTGTGGGATGACTGTCTAAGTATGCTCTCAAATTCAAAACGTACCTCTTCATTAGGAATCCTTGCAAGCTTTATGGTCTCCTCATCATCTGCATTGTATGAGGCCGGCACCTCCCTGAATGTGAGATATCCGAGATGGATAAGGAGTGTAAGCACGTCATCCTTTCCCCTAAATGTGTTTATATCGTTTTCAAAGGATTCGGTACTTACCGGGATCTCTTCCCCGGCGACAAGTCTTGCAACCTCTCCCTGCAGCCCTTCGAAATCCAGATCAATATAGGTCATAAGGGTTTCGGCCGCAGAGGTCTTTTTCCAATAGTATCTGTATTTTCCTGATCTCACGGCTTCCATAACCGAATAAGGATTGTATATGGACTCCCTCTCCCCTATGGTATAGCCGTCATACCATTTTTTCATGCTTTCAAAGCTTCTTCCGTTTCTACCGCATAATCCTTTTACCTCGTCCTCCGTAAACCCGTAATAACCTGCAAAGTCTCTGGGATCAAGGATTGAACGCTCCATAAAATCAAAAACCGCGGAACCGGTCCTGTCCTTTTTTATCGGTAAGATCCCGGTCATATAGACCGCAGCAAATATCTTTGATGTTGTTCCGCTGTTTTTGAACAATGATCGGAGAAATTCAAAGTATCTTTTCTCTGCTTCCGGATTATCCCCCGATTCTCTTATAGGGGAATCCCATTCATCTATGATCATAACAAGCTTATTCCCAATATGATCTACGAGGTTCACCAGAGTAGCTGCAAAGCTTTCTTCTATTTTCACACCGGGATACCGGGACTCTATCTCCAAAGTAATATTTCTCTTAATAAACGGCACTATTCTGTCGGAAGGAATCTCTCCCAGTATTCCGCTAATATCAAGATACAGCACATCATATTTATTCAGATGCTCCCTATAGCTCTCATCTCCTGAAATAGAAAAATCACTGAATAATTCTTCCGAATCGCAGCTTCTATCGTAATATGCGCAGAGCATCTGAGCCGCATAGGACTTTCCGAAGCGCCGCGGTCTGCTTATACAGGTCAGCTTCTCGTTTGTATTGATAGTGGAATTAATAAGCCTGATAAGCCCCGTTTTATCCACATATTCGGTTCGTATTTTTTCCGCAAAGGCGCTGTTACCCGGATTCAGATAAGTTCCCATATTTCCCTCGAAAAGGTTTCACAACCTTTCACAACTTCAAAAATCTTTCACAACCTTTCACAACTCTTCACAACTATTACTTCCCGAATAATATCCGTAAATACGGCGTAATACTGTGCCAGATGGCCTGTCGTGAGCCAAAGTTCTTTTTCAGATAATAGTACCACTGCTTCCGGGGAAGTCCCTTTACAGATTCCTTTTTTTTCAATCTTTCTCCTCTGCTTAGGGTGCTGTCCCGCCAGGTGCCCTTAATGCTGTTATCCTCGCATTCTCCTACATAAAAATCCGTGAGCCAGATATCATAATTCATATTACTGAGGGTAAAGCCGTAATCATGGTCTGCCAGGGAGTGTATGTACATACTGTCAAAGGCTCCTGCTTCCCTGAAAATTTCCCAGGGCAAAAGAAAACAGTTGCAATTTATTGTGTCAACAGGGTATTCTTCTGCCTCGGAAATATCCATCTGGCGTGGCTTTGCCTTCTCCATATCATAGATCACGCCTCCGTATGAAGCCTTTCCTGTTTTGTCCTTTGTGGCACCGGTTACCGGCATATCCCCCTTTGATTTTGACCTTTCGATCATTTTCCTTATGATCCCCGGATAAAAAACAACATCATCATTGATAAGAAGGAGGTAATCATAGGGCTTTACTTTTAGGCGAATTACCTTATCCCCATCCTTTACGACGGTCTCTCCGGCTTTCTTATCGGCGTTAAGCAGAAACTCCATGCCCTTTCGCATTCCGCCTGCCCAGTAAAGGCTGCCGCTTCCCTTGATAATGTGAAGGATACCCTTACTTTTTCTGTGAGGCTCTTCATTAGTATCACCTGTTACGTTATCTGTGTCTGTATTATTCCAGTCCCGGAGCGCCGCCCTTGTACCGTCGGAGCTGGCATCGTCAACCACGAGATAATCGATCCGAAGACTCTCGTCATCTATGGAATTCAGCGCTTTTATAGTTACTTCAGACCTATTATATGTGGTCAGAAGTACACAAACAGATTGAATATCAGCGCTCATTTATCACCAACCCCCTCCGAAAACAACGAACAGCAGCACCCCATAGAGCGGATTCGGACAAGCATCCATTCAGACCACCCCAAAAAGCTCTGTCAGATCTTCATCCCTTATTATCCTGTCTGATTTAACATTTGCGTGTTCCAGCATTCTTTCCACACTGCTTTCCACCGCCACGCTTATGAAGCGGTCCGGATCTATGCCCCGTAGAGTGAAGAAATAGAAAGGGTTCTCGTCAAAACGTACGCCTATGCCGTACATTACCGCCGCGACGTGCTTACACATCATCGCCCAGTCGGGACAGCTGCAGCTAAAGGAAATGTCCCTCGGTGTCGGGAAAAGACCGCCCTTTTCCGTGAATATATCCTTCAGCTCATCCGGAAACTCACCCTTTACCAGAGTTTCCAGGCTTTCAATCTTCCTTGAACAGCGTTCAATTATTGCCTGGCACTGCTCCTCCGGAAGCCTTCCGATCCTGATCTCTACCTTATAGGGTGCTCTTCGCCTGCCCTGCACCTTTGCCGTGACTTTCCCCTCGCTTACATTAAGATCGATCACTGCGCCGCTTCTTACATAGCTCTTACCCCTGTCGATACGGTTAGCGTAGTCCGCGTACCTTTCAAGGTTCTCACACCAGGCCTGTCCCCACCATGTTTCACAGATTGGACCGCGCCTTGTATTACAGTACACAGGCTCATAATCCTTTCCCTTTTTTCCGGCTCTTTTTACGCTGTCTTTTGCCTTTGCCCGGAGTTCCACGGCGCTCGGCTGCGAATAGACAGTCATATCATTCCAGTATCTGCTCATTAATGATCTACTCCTTGTAGAAGATTCTTCGGGCTCCGCCCTCAGAATGACATAGGCTAGGCTCCGCCCTCAGAATTACGGGCCGCTACAGATTTAGTCTCAGCATACCCATGATCTCATCATTACTCATCTCGGTGATCCAGTTTTCGCCGCCATGACCGATGACGGATTCGGCGAGGTCTGTCTTGTCGCGGATCATCTGGTCTATCCTCTCTTCTATAGTACCTGTAGTTACAAACTTATGGACTATGACGGATCTGTCCTGCCCTATGCGGTACGCCCTGTCGGTAGCCTGATTCTCAACTGCCGGATTCCACCATCTGTCAAAATGTATCACATGATTTGCAGCCGTCAGGTTCAAGCCTGTACCACCGGCCTTTAATGAGAGTATCATAAAGGGAACATAGTCCTCGCCGTTAAACCTGTCAACGTACCTTTGCCTCTTTGCCACCGGAACTCCGCCATGAATAAAGAGTCCCTCCGTTTCAAAGATGCTTTCAAGAAAGTCCATAAGGAAGGGTATTATCTCCTTATACTGCGTAAATACAAGGACTCTTTCCCGTCTTTCGTATATGGTTTCACAAATGGTCCTCAGTGTCTCAAATTTCCCGCTCTCCTTAGGATCAAATCTGTCCTGCCCGAGAAACTGGTCGGGGTGGTTACATATCTGCTTTAATTTTGTAATACAGGCAAGTATCAGTCCTCTTCTCTCCATACCGGAAAGCTCGGAAATAGCATTCTCCATCCTTTCAACCTGCTGGCGGTAAAGGATTATCTGCTTCTTGGAAAGATCCACGTATTCGTTTTTTTCAACCTTATCCGGAAGATCGGCTATTATCTTCTTATCAGACTTCATACGCCTTAAGATAAACGGGGAGATCATACTCCGGAGCTTGTCATAGCCCTCAGCATTATTATCAAGCCTCCCCGCAAAGCCCTTAAATTCCTGTGATGAGCCTAAAAGTCCCTTATTCAGGAAGTCAAAGAGAGACCAGAGATTTGTAAGATCATTCTCGATTGGTGTTCCGGTCATTGCGATACGATGCTCCGCCTGTATCCCCTTTATGGCTCTGGTCTGCTTTGCCGCCGGGTTTTTAATTGCCTGGGCTTCATCAAGGATGAGATAAGAAAACTTCATTTCCTGAAGGGACTTCATCCTGAGAGCCATTCCATAGGTCGTAATATTAAGGAATCTAGGACTTTTCTGAATTATCTCCTCCAGTTTCTTCGCCGGCATTCCGTGAAGCACCTGAACCGGAAGATCCGGGGTAAAGTGCTCTGCCTCCTTTTTCCAGTTCCCGATAAGTGATGCAGGAACAATTAAAAGTACTCTGGCTTTTTTATCGTGTTTATAATACCAGCTTAGAAATGTTAATACCTGAAGGGTTTTTCCGAGACCCATGTCATCTGCAAGGCAGGCGCCGAAGCCCAGCTTTTCCATATATGCAAGCCATCTGAAGCCTGTTTCCTGGTAAGAGCGTAAGGTTGCCTTTACACCGGAAGGCACCTTTTCCTTCTTTATCGATCCCGGCTGCCTCAGGTTTTTTAATAGCTCTGAAAGCCACTTTCCGTTTGATATTTCCACCCCGAGATCAATATCCACGTCCTCTTCAAGACCCGCAGACATTTTCATTGCTTCAAGGAGAGTGAGCTCACCCTTATATGAATCCAGATTATCCAACATGCTCTTCAGGCGCTTATGGTTTACTTCTACCCAGCGTCCCTTTAGTAAATACAGACCCTCTGTCTGCTTAAGGAGCGTATTGATATCTGTTCTGGTCAATGGCACTCCGTCCACGACAAGCTGCGGCTGCATTGATATTATGGATTCAAAGCCGCAGAGCGCAGGCTTTTTATCGCCTAAGTTTACCTGTACCGTTACAGAGGAATTCTGCTGCCTCCACCACTTCGGTATCCGGCAGACTATGCCGCAGTCCTCGATCGAAGGTACGGCCTTAAGAAATTCAAAAGCTTCAGCAGCCGAAAAACGTAAGGGATGAAAAAGCTCCCCGGATTCTATAAAACGCTTTAAGAGAGGTGAAACCTCCGTGACCTTTGAAAGACAGGATAGGAGCTTGAGCAGCTTATCCCTGTCATCCCTGTATTCTTCAAGGGCATAGGACAGAGGGAGGTGACGCACCTTGTTATCCTCATCTCTTGTTGAATAGGTTGCCAGAAAGGCAAAGGGATCCGAATCCTCGTTCCTGCTTTCAACCAGATGAAAAAAGATCCGTTCCGGCACCCTTAAGTCCTGGCTCTTCTCCTCCAGGAACATTTTAACCGTACCATCATAGTTTTTCAGCGCTTCAGCAAAGGCATTATTTAAATGCATATACTGCAGCGCGATCCATGACCTGTTGATATATTCCGACCCCAGACTGAAGGGCACTGCTCTCTCTATCTTTTCAAAACTCTCATCACTGAGCTCCGCACGTGTCCACTCCCTTGCAACCTCAAGCTCGGGATTGGAGGTAATATCCTTAATAAAGCTCTCAGAGATAAACTGCAAAAAACGTAGTGACGGACTTCCCGTCTTATGCTTTGCATCAAAGCCAAGGTTTAATAACGTTTGGTATTTATTGCCGCTAAAGGCTGATTTAAGGCTGTTTAAGCTTCCCGCATCCTCATCAGGTTTATCTACACGAAAGGAATCCTCCGTAAAAATAAATGCGAGCCTGTCCTCCGTATCTGATCTGTTGTCTGCCATCGCGTTTCTCCTAAAATAATAGAAAGATCCTTCGCTTTGCTCAGGATGACAAGAATGAACTGTTACGTTTACCATACTGTGTCCAGATAATTCTACATTCAAACCCGTGATAAAACAACTGTATTATGGTATACTCATATTGCTGGGTGATGCGATAACCCTTTGCCAATTTGAACCTACATTGATTTTAAACGGGAAACCGGATGATCTTTACCAATGTCAGGCCGAAACCTTTTCGCTTCTTTTCGTTTTCCGGAAAAAGCGGCATCGGAAGACAGCGGTTCAGGCGATGGTCACCCACCTGGCGAAAGCTAGGAGTCAAACGGTGAAGGGGCGCTCACCTGGCCCACATATTCCTTTAATTCATTAATCTCCTCCTCACTGAGAAACGGTTCCATTGCCTCACATACCGACCTCTGGTAAGAAGTATAGTATCCAAGCTCCTCCTCCGACATTATGGATCTGTCTACTCCCTTATCGTCAATGGGTACAAATGTCAGGTTTTCAAATGACAGAAACTGCCCGTCCTCTGTCTCTATGTCCTCTCTTACTACCAGCAGGTTTTCTATCCTGATGCCGTACTTACCGGCTCTGTAAACTCCGGGCTCGTCGGTAACACACATCCCGCTCTTCAGCTCTACAGCCCTTTCTCCTGCCTTCCACCTGATACTATGTGGTCCTTCGTGGACATTGAGGATATAACCCACACCGTGGCCCGTGCCGCACTTGTAGTCCTTTCCCTCATCCCACATGCGTTTCCTTGCAATTATATCGATGTTCTGCCCCGTGCATCCCGCAAGCCATCTTAGATTCATAAGGTTGAGCATAGCGCAGGCTGTCAGGGTATAGTCACGCCTTGCTTCTTCTGATATCCCGCCAAGTACTATAGTCCTTGTAACATCCGTGGTGCCGCCGTTATACTGGGCACCCGAATCCACAAGGAGCATCCCTTCCGCCTTCAGCCTGACTTCACCGTTCATCCCGGGCTCGTAGTGCATCATTGCGGCGTTCTCCCCGTAAGCGCTTATGGTCCCAAAGGAAAGATCCCTGAATTCCGGGATCTCTTTTCTGAGCCTTAAAAGAAGGTCAGCAGCCGAGTCCTCGGTAAAATCTTCATTTCCGATACCTTTTCTTAAACGGAGTATGAATCTTGTTACTGCGGCGCTGTCCTTAAGGAATATCTCCCGCATGTTTTTAAGCTCTGTAATGTTTTTAACAGCCTTCATCTCTTCCGTGGGATTGGGCTCCGATATTATCCGGCAGTTCCGCTTAAGGCTCTTATAAATACAGTAATTAACCCTGTTTTCGTCAATCATAACGCATGTTTTCGGTTCCAGATTGCCGATGAATCTTTCTAGGTTCCGGTAATCCAGTATCATGGTGTCGGCCTTGTCAAGGTGCTGCCTAAGATCTGCCGTAACCGCCTCCTGTTGAAGGAAAAGAACGGAGACATCCTCCGAAATATAGGCATAGCTCATAAGCACGGGATTGTACTCCACATCATTTCCCCTGATATTGTATAAGTACATGATGTCGTCAAGCTTTGTAAGAAGCAGAGCCTCAGCCCCCTTCTCCTTTAGCTTTTCCCGTACCCTCTTTAGTTTTGACGAAGGGCTCTCCCCGCAGAGCTCATCACTTAATACCTCGGCCCTGCTAAAAGGGAAAGCGGGTCTTTTGAAAATATCACAGGTGATATCTTTCTTAAAGCTGATCCTGCTCCGCTTTTTTTTATTATTTCCGCTGATTTTTTTATCGACGCTCTTTTGTTTATCGACGCTCTTTTGTTTATCGCTCTTTGTATTCTCGCTTTTATGTTCTGCGTCAGCCTCTTTACAGGCTTTTTTCAGCCTTTTCCCTGCTGATGCCGTGACGGTTCTTCCGTCAAAGCCAAGTACTTCACCGGCTTTCAGATTGTTCTTCAGGAATTCATATATATCGGGAACGTCCTTTTCACCCATTTTCATAAGCTCAATGCCGCTTCCCTTAAGCTCACTTTCCGCCTGTACGAAATAGCGCCCGTCAGTCCAGAGATACGCCCTGTCCTCCATCACAAGGAGATTTCCGTTTGAGCCTGTAAAGCCGGAGAAATACTCCCTCACCTTGAAGTAAGCGCTTACATACTCGGAATCATGGAAATCCGCTGTCGTGATGTAGTATGCATTAATGTTTTCCTTCTTCATAGCCTTTCTCAAGGCGGACAGTCTTTTACCGATCTTATTTTCCATTTATCGATCCTTTCAAATTGTTTTATACCAATAGTGTTTTCGTAAAGATTCTTCGGGCTGCGCCCTCAGAATGACACTGCCTCATTCGGGCTGCGCCCTCAGGATGACAGGATAACGTCTCAGGGTGACGCTGCCTCTTCCCGGAATAACATAGTTTGGAGCTTTACTGACACCCTTTGTCATTCTGAGCGGTTTCTTTGCCATTCTTAGCGATCACTTTTTGTCATTCTGAGCGGCTTTTTTGCCATTCTGAGCGAGTATTTTGTCATTCTGAGCGAGTATTTTGTCATTCTGAGCGAAGCGAAGAATCTTCTCTGTCTTGGGAGAAAAGATCCTTCGCTGACGCTCAGGATGACAGAATATTTCCTCAGGATGACAGCGCCTCACCTCGAAAAAGCACTGTCTAAGCGCTTTCCGGCGTTTTCTGCAGGAATTCCTGCAGATATTATTTCCTGCGATCCGCTCCGGTGTATACAAAAGAACGGTTGTTATATATAGCTTATGGCTCGCTATAAAGTCACGTTTCCGGCATAGTGTGCATATTTTTCAAGCTTTGCGGTTGTTTCCCGGCTTATCCTTTTTGAAAAATCCGCCGCAAGCCTCAGCATATCGGCATCATTATAGATGTCCGCCACTCTGAAGTCCATATCCCCGGACTGCCTTATACCGAAAAGATCCCCGGGTCCCCTGAGCTTCAGATCCTCATCAGCTATCCTGAAGCCGTCGTTGGTCTTATTTAAGATCGACAGACGATTGTTTTCCTTTTCCTTTCCCGAGGTGTCCACAAAGATGCAGTAGCCCTGGCTTCCGCCCCGTCCGACTCTTCCCCTTATCTGGTGAAGGGACGAGAGCCCGAATCTCTCGGCATTTTCTATCATCATAACCGTAGCATTAGGCACATCCACCCCCACTTCGACCACGGTTGTGGAAACCAGGACATCTATAACCCCGGAGGCAAAGCGCTCCATGACCTCGTTTTTTTCCCTGTTTTTCATCCTTCCGTGAAGAAGGCCCACGCGTACCTTTGCGCCGAAAATACTTCTCAGCTTCTCCGAATAATCGCTGATATTTTCGCTGCCTACAGCCTCGGAGGCCTCCACCATCGGACAGATCACATAGGCCTGATGTCCCTTTTCAATTTCCTTAAGTATAAATGAATAGGCAGTTTTCCTGTAGTCGGTACCAACCACACAGTTCTTTATCGGAAGCCTTTTTTCAGGCATTTCATCCATTATGCTTATATCCAGATCCCCATAGAGGATTATGGCGAGTGTCCGGGGAATGGGAGTTGCCGACATCACGAGCACATGGGGGATCTTTTCGCTAATGCTTTGTCCGCTGTCCTCCGGACTTCCGCCGGATAGAGTTTCTCTTTGCTTAACTCCGAAACGGTGCTGCTCATCCGTCACTGCAAGAGCCAGATCCTTGAAAATAACCCCTTCCTGAATAAGGGCGTGTGTCCCCACTATAAGCTGCGCTTCCCCGCTTTCGATCTCGGCTCTCGCCTCTCTTCTTTCCTTTGCGCTTAAGGATCCTGTAAGCAATACCGTTCTGAAGGGCAGCCCTGCCTTTTTTATAAGGCTCCTCAGCTTCTCCGCATGCTGCCTTGCCAGAACCTCCGTAGGTGCCATTATCGCCGCCTGAAAGCCGTTTTCCGCAGCGGCCGCCATGGCGAGAAAAGCAACTATTGTTTTACCGCTTCCCGTATCCCCCTGCAGAAGCCGGTTCATAGGACATTCTCCACCCATGTCCCTCATAATGTCCGAAAATGCCTTTTTCTGTGACGCCGTAAGGGAATAGGGAAGGGATTCGCTTATCCTTCCCGCGGCGGCAGAAACCGGGATAATAAATGAATTGACCGTATTTCCCTTTTCTGCCTTGATCCTTTTGATATTAAGGATAAATTCCAGAAATTCGTTAAAGGAAATCCTTTTTCTTGCTCTTATGATATCTTCCCTTTCCGCCGGGCTGTGAAGAGTCCTGATCGCCGGAAGTAACTCCATAAGCCCAAGCTCCTCCCTCTCCTTTGGACTCAGAAAGTCTTCTATGGCACACTCCTTTAATACCTTATCCACAGCTGATTTTATGCTCTTTGAAGAAAGCCCCTTTGTAAGGGCATAAACAGGCTGCATAACGCCTGTTAGTTTTTCATATTCCTCCTTATCAAAAAACCTCGGATGCTCCAGCTCAATAGCTGAATTGTGCATCCCTGCTCTCCCGTAAAACACCCGGGTAAAGCCCGGTTTCAGGATTTTTTTCAGATATGGGGAATTAAACCACTTAAGTATGACAGCATTCCCGGATCCGTCTGCCGCGGTGACGGAAAGAATGGACAGGTGCTTCACGTGTATTACCCTGGGCTCTGTTTTTACGGTTAAAAGAACAGCGGCACTCTCGCCGCCCCTAAGTCCGGAGCAGCTTATTATGGGAGGTAATAACTCATAGTCTCTCGGCACATACATTAAAAGATCCCATAAAGAAAAGACGCCCACCCTGTTAAACAGAGCGGCGGTCTTCTCTCCCACACCCTTTAATGTCTTTATATCAGAATTCAGATCCATAAACTGTTTTTTAAAAACCCCCGGAATATGAGGTCATAACCGGCCGGACCCGGCCTCCTGTTTTACTCTACGGATAAAATATAATAGTACACCGGCTGTCCGCCGTACTGGATCTCAACCGTAAGCTCCGGCCACATATCCTCCAGCTGTTCCTTTAGCTTCTCAGCTTCATGCTCCTCTATATCATCGCCGTAATACAGGGTAATAAGCTCCGACTCATCATCAACAAGCGCCTTGAGCATCTCCTTCACGGTCTGATCTACAGACCGTGTTACCGCGAGGATTGAGTGGTCTCCTATCCCCATTATGTCACCGTTCCTGATCTCCCGGCCGTCGATCACGGTATCCCTTACGGCATAGGTGACCTCTCCGGTTTTTACACTGTCAAGTGATTCTGTCATAGCTTCGGCATTAGTCTCTGCATCATGATCCGGAATGAAATTGATCAGGGCCGTGATTCCCTGCGGAACCGTTTTTGCCGGAATAACAACTGCTTTTTTACCCTCGGTTAAGGCTGCCGCCTGATTGGCGGCAAGTATTATATTCTTATTATTAGGGATGATATAGACGGTCTCTGCATTTATCCTTTCCACTGCCCTTAAAATATCGTCGGTGGAGGGATTCATTGTCTGTCCGCCCTCGATCACCTCATCTGCCCCAAGGGTTTTGAATACCTCCGTAAGTCCCTTTCCCACAGCCACCGTAACAAATCCGAAGGGCTTTACTGCCCTGCCGCTTTCTGCCTTTGCCGGGCCGTGGCCGATATCTGTATCTGTGCCGCCTGTATTGACGCTATCCCTGATCTCCGTATAATTCCCGTTACTCTCCATATGGAAGAGCCGTTCCTCATGCTCCTCACGCATGTTGTCAACCTTCATACTGGTAAGCTGACCGTATTTGAGCCCTTCTTCAAAGGCTCTTCCGGGGTGATTCGTATGCACATGAACCTTCACTATATCGTCCATGGCTACACAGACTATGGAATCTCCTATACTCTGGAGAAAGGTCTTGAAATCCGCTTCGTTCCGATCGTTAAATACCCTCTCAAGCTTTATGATGAATTCAGTACAGTAACCGAACTTTATATCGGCAGTGGAAATATCGTCCCTTCCTGCGCCGGCTGCCCGGTTCCCATCGCTTTCAAAGGCAGCTTCAAAGGAAAAATCTATCTCCTCTCCCTCAAGTACCGCCAGGATCCCGTGCATTACTTCTATAAGCCCCCTGCCGCCGGAATCCACCACCCCGGCTTCCTTTAGCACGGGGAGCATCTCGGGAGTGGTAGAGAGCACGTATTCTCCATGCTCCGTTACTCGCCTTACAAAATCAACGGTCATAAACTCTTCGCCACTTTCGGAAAGCTCCGCCGCTTTTTCGGAGATCCCTCTCGCAACGGTGAGTATCGTTCCCTCCTTTGGCTTCATAACAGCCTTGTAGGCAGTCTCGGTACCCTTTGAAAGAGCCATATTTATCGTCGGTACCGTCACCTCGTCATATTCTTCAATAACCTTGGTAAAGCCTCTTAAAAGCTGGGATAAGATAACGCCGGAGTTTCCCCTGGCACCCTTTAAAGACCCTGTTGCAACAGCCTTACAAAGAGCCTTCATATCTGCATTTTCCGGAAGCTTCGCCACTTCCTTTACTGCAGACATAATTGTCATGGTCATATTTGTGCCCGTATCTCCGTCAGGCACCGGAAAAACATTTAATTCGTTTATTGTTTCCTTATTTGCATTTAAATATGCCGCTCCTCCGAGAAAAAGCTTTCTCGCCAAGGCAGCATCAAGTTTTTCGATAGACAAAGCCTTATCCCCTGTATCAATCAATAACCTTTACGCCTTCAACAAATATATTTATCCTGCCTACTTCAAAGCCGGTGTACCTCTCAAGATCGTATCTGACGGCATCCACCAGATTCCCGCATACCGTCTGTATGCTTACACCGTAGGCCACTATGATATGAAAATCCAAAAAAAGCTTATTATCATTGACCCTGACGCTTATGCCCCTCGACAGGTTCTCCTGCTTCAGAAGCTTTACCAGCCCGTCCTTCATTGAGACCGCGGCCATTCCCACGATCCCGAAGCATTCTGTTGCCTTATTTCCGGCATACTGGGCTATGGCTTCGTTATCTATGCTGATATTTCCGAGCTCGGTACTGAAACGTCCTTTCATATCCTTCTGCTGCCGCTCCCTTCATTCTGCTGATCCATCGTAATGCCTTGGTTTTCATACGTCACTTGCGGTTCCGCAAGTGACTGTTCTTAATAGTAACGATTCATCTTCATAATCCCGGGTGTTCATTCCCAGACATACAGCGCTTCACTGTCATCCTGCGCTTACACTGTCTCCTGCGCTTCACCGTCATCCTGCGCTTACACTGTCATCATGCGCTTACACTGTCATCATGCGCTTACACTGTCATCCTGAGCGTAGCGAAGGATCTTTGCTTCCGCAGGAAAGATTCTTCGCTTCGCTCAGAATGACATACCCGCTCAGAATGACATACCCGCTCCGAATGACAGCTATAGTATACCCTTTTTAATGAATATATGCAAAAAAGGAACACCGCATTAACGATGCCCCTTTTATTGTACCAAAGCTTTTTCCAAAAAACGTATCAAGCCCTCTCAACCAAACCTGAGCGGAGACACCTGCTGCAGACATAGAGCCTTTTCGGAACTCCGTTGACCTTGCATTTCACGTGTCTGATGTTGGACTTTAATATACGGTTAGATCTTCTATGAGAATGGCTTACATTATTGCCGAAAAGAACACTCTTACCGCAAACCGCGCACTTCGCCATTTTTCACACCTCCTCTTTTAAAGGGATTTAAACCCCATTGATTTCCGACTTACAGATTAAAACGCCGCTCCGCTCTGTGATAACGGATAAGCTTAATCCCTGACCCGAGGTCAGCAACGCGAATATAATATCAGAACACGGAGGATATTGCAAGCAGTTTTTGTTATGCTAGTCATTACGCATCCCTCTTTTTCTTCTCCGCTATAGCCACACTTTGTATTCG
>CAMVGV010000025.1 GCA_947167135.1 uncultured Lachnospiraceae bacterium | reverse complement strand
TGATTCATCAAAAACAAAAGATTTGTCGATGTGTATGAAAAATAACCTTATTTTGGCACTCATTTCCTAAAAGAAAATATTTCCATTGTCGGATGCTGATTCTACAAGATTATTGAGGGGAATGCGTAATTACTAGCCCCTTTTATGAAAGATATGAAGAAGTTTAATTAACTGTAGGTCTGTTTGATCATACAAAGAAGCTGTGGGCTCCGGCTGTGGCTACGAGTGTCCTTCCTCCAAAGCTTCCGCCCCTGTGGAAATACAGGGCACCGCCAACCGTATTCTTTCCCGCTATAGCTTCCTTAACTGCCGATATGGTTGAAGCAGAGGGAACCGTAATGGCGAACTTTCCGCTTGAAACAGGTCCGAACTGTCCCGGAGCTGTAAGCACACCCATTATCGTATTGGGATGGAAGGGACTCCTCACTCTGTTAAGCACCACATTGGCTATACCTATACGTCCCTCAATAGAATCGTGACCGTCCTCTGCCTCTACAATCTTGCAAAGTGCATTGAAATCACTGTCTGACATTCCCGAAGCGGAAAGGGATTCCTCGAATTTCCTCTGGGTCTCCTCAGCCTTCTTTCTGGCCTCTTCCTCTGCCTTCTTTCTGGCTATCTCTTCCTCGACGGCCTTTCTCTCAGCCTCCGCCTTTGCCTTCTGTTCTTCTGCAAGCCTCTTCTGCACTTCGATCTCAGCCTCTGCCTTTGCCCTTGCCTGATCTGCTGCCTTCTGCTGGGCGGCTATCTGCTGGTCGGCCTTTGCCTTTGCAGCCCTTGCCGCTTCCTGCTGGGCAATGATCTGGGCGTTGACATTGGCATTCTCCTGAATAACGGGAGCGGGAGCCGCCACGATCTCTTCAGCGTATACCGATACCGCAGTGAATAATATCATCATTGCCAAAGCTGCCAGAAAACATACCGCCGGCAAAAAAATATTCTTATTATTTGAGTTAGCTGAATTCATCTCTTAATCTTCTCCTCTTTCTATGTGTCCCGTCGACACTGTTTTTTCTTTTCTGATTTTTCTTTTGGAATTATATCATTTAATTTTCAATTTGTTAAGGATTTGTTACGACTATTTCTATTTTTGTAATTTTGACGCAATTATTCCTGACAGTTTTTCGTCATATTTGTATTAAATTACCTATTTTGTTATAATCTTGTATACCATTTTATCTGTCATTTCTTACAGTAAAATGTTAGGAAAATGTTGCTTATGTAAACTTGTTATTTTGCAACCTTTATACAATACCATTTATCCGCTATTATCCTTTTGGGAGATTTAAACAATGAAACTGCCCCGCGGGGTCTGCAGATCCAAAAAAAGAAACGGAACTGTCTATTTCCGGGTATCGATCACATACAAAGGAAGGCATATCAGTCTCGGGAGCTCGGAAAGCATAGAAACCGCTGCAATGATATATGAAGAAGCCTCTCATTTAAGAGACAGCGGTGACGGGGTGGATGAATATACTTCTTACCGGTATATTTCCTTCGATAAATATCTGACCATCATAAATTACCGGGATAACGGAGTCTATTTTCATAACCCGATCTACCTTCACCAGAGGTATTTTTCGTATTTTCTTGACAGGGATACAGAGCTGAAATTTGATACTGATGATCTGTTCTTCTATTCACAGCACCGGATCCAAAGGAGGGGAGGTCATCTCTTTGTTGAAAACTACGGTGCCCAGATGTCGCTTTTTTCCCGCTACGGTATCCATCCCTTTGCTGTAGCGAATAAGGACTACCGGTTCAAAAACGGAGATGTCCTGGATTTCAGATATGCAAATATCGAAATAATCAACCGTTATCTCGGAGTTGAGCTGATAGAAAACACCATACCCCGGAAATACCGTTCCTTTATCCATGTGAACGGCTACTATAATCTCGGAGTCTTTTCATCAGAAGACAGGGCAGCGATCGCCTTTAATAAAGCACGCTCCTTCCTCCGTGAAAAGGGCAGAAACAAGGACACGCCGGCAAATTATATTTCCGACATGCCCGAAGAGGAATACCGGGAGATCTACGAAAGCATAGAACTCCCGGAAAGCTTTTTGTCATATGTAAGGAAATTAGTGGACTGACAGCGTATAGGCTATCCTTCCGCGGTTAATGACCAGACAGACCTCCAAATCGTCATTAAGTGCCACCAGCGCAGCTTCCTTTCCCGTTTCAATGCTGCCGAAGCGGTCATAGATCCCTATGGATCTGGCAGGATTTACCGATGCACATTTTACTGCTGTTTCAAGAGGGATATCCATTTCAAGTACCGCTGTCCTTACGCAGTCCATAAGGTTTGCGGCACTTCCGGCTATGGTTCCGTTTTTCTGTGCGGCTCGTATGCCTTTCTTTATGACCGGTATCCCTCCCAGCTCATATTCACCGTCCGGCATTCCCACGGCCTCCATACTGTCTGAAATAAAAATGATCCTGTCATCCCCGAACAGCTTGAATGTTGCCCTGACAGCAGCAGGATGGATATGGATCCCGTCACATATCATTTCCGCCTCCACATATTCCGTATCGGCTGCCGCAAAAACCGGTCCCGGATCTCTGTGCCCCATAGCAGCCATTGCGTTATGGATATGGGTCATATGGCGGACTCCACCCTCAAAGGCTTTTCGGGCTTTGTCATAATCCGCTGCGGAGTGTGCAAAAGATATGATGATCTCGTCCTTTAATTCCTCAATGAATCCTTCGGACCCCTCTGTCTCCGGCGCGAGCGCCACAAGCTTTATCAGATTCCCGGACGCTTCCTGCAGACGCCTGAACATACCGGCATCCGGCTTCATTATGAAGTCCGGATTCTGTGCGCCTCTCTTTTCATAGGAAATGAAGGGTCCCTCCATATTAATTCCGACTAAGGACGCTCCTCCCTCTCCCCTGTAGTTTTTCGCTGCCTCCATTACCTTTAGAAGCTTTTCCTCCGGAAAGGTCATGGTGGCAGGACAGATCTGAGTAATTCCCCGGGACTCCTCATAGTCCGCCATTATCCGGATCACCGACGCCTCTCCCTCACAAAAGTCATGCCCTTTGCAGCCGTGAAAATGGATATCCGTAAGTCCCGGGATAAGCTTTAGACCGCTTATATCGATATCTTCAAAATCAACATCCGGAGCCTTCTCCACGATCCTTCCGTCTCTAATATATACATCAGCTTTTCGGAAAACACAGTCGGGATCAAATACCGTTCCGCCGGTAAGTCTGTAATTCATATATCAGCAACTGCTCCTTTCAGGGTTTCTGCCGTTCGCTGCATTTACTGTAAGCCGCCTTATCTGCAACCAGTATCACATCATCATGTAATTGAAGAATCCCGTTGCCAGGCCAAGTATCGAATCAGGCTTCAGAATGATCTGGGCAGAAATGATATTGGCAGCCTTCCGGCTCATTTCCGCATAATCCTTTGTGACATAGATACGCATGCCTCTCTCCTTTTTTATCGAGCAGGGAAGATGAAATCGCACCATGCGAAATAAAAGGGGCAGGATATCCTGCCCCTTCGGTCCCACAATTACCTGAACGGAGGTCTTTGACGGACGGATCACACCCGCAACACCTGCGGACTTGATCTTCTTCGTATCAACCTTTACGTAGTCTGTAACCTCTGCACGGACTCTCGTAGCACAGTAATCAAATTCCTTCAGGTTTTCCTTACCGCCCAGGCCTTCAAGAATGACCTTTGCGATCTCCGTAAAGTTATCATTTGCAAGAACAGCCTGCAGCTCCGATTCCTCAAAGTCACCCTCTTCACGTCCCGGAGTCATCAGATTGAACTTCAGGATAACTGCCTTGAAGAGGAAATAATAAATTGCTGCAAAAACCAGGCCTATCGGAATAATGAGTACGGGATTCAGTGGTTGATTATTGCCCTGGCTCTGTTAAGTGCTGCCAGATCAGGTGCGCTATCCTGCTTGGCAGTTCTGGCTGCTATCTCATTATATGAATTTATTGCCGTCTGTCCGGTGATCGCTGACTGCATTGCGATCGCTTTTTCCAGTTCCTGTGATGCAGCCATCTGCTTCTGAGCTGACTGAATGGCTACGGCTCCGAGAAGCTGTTCCTGACGGATGGCGTTGTCAGCTGATTTCGCAGCCTTTATTGTGAGTGACACTACTGCTTTCTGTGCTGCATCTACCACCGCGGCCTGCTCGGGAGTTCTGCCGGCAGGAGTGGACGCTATCTTCATCTGGGCTGCCAGAGCCGCCTGTGCAGTCTGGAGCACTGCGGCATCAGCCAGAGCCTGATTCTTTGCGGTCTGTGTGATCGCGGCCTGATTCAGCTCATCCTCCATAGTGGAAGACATCACTGCATCCTTTTTCGCACCGGCCTGAACCAGAGTATACTTCATAGCCTCATTCTGGGCTGCAAGCTTATCCTCAGGTGTGGGTGCGGCAAAGGCCTGCACGCTGAATATCATGGTCAATAATGCAGTAATGATTAGTCCTGTTGTTTTTTTCATGATTTTTACCCCCATAAAAAAATAATAAAGATACTTGATTTATCAATGCCGTTAAGTTAAGCATTTTGTCATCCTGAGCGCCAGCGAAGGATCTTTCCGACCGGTTATAGAAGATTCTTCGCTTCGCTCAGAATGACACTAACTAAACGCCATTGCTTAATTTATTGTAGCATGGTCAGTGTAGCTTCACAACATTTTTTTACGCTGTATCAATATCACTTCACCGAATAATCCGTAAAGGAAATATCGAGATCCACAGGGTCTTCAATACCATCCACATTCCCTGTAATGCTGTACTGCCACATATTGTATCGGTAAGGAAAAACCGAGATTTCATCGGTATCGTAAAGCCAGAAATCATATGAAGCGAGAGAAGGAAGGTCAAATTTAAGTGCAAACTGCTTCTTGGTAGCCGCGATCATCGGAGTGTAGCCGTAGGCTCTCACGGTGTCGCAGAATGCCTTTGCGACTGCGGACAGCTCCTCCTTTGAAAGCATCTCTGTCCTGTAGCTGTCACCTGATATGGATTCGGAGCTGAATACTATCGGATATTCTATCAGATGGCCGTTTATCGCAGCCACACAGTAATTTGCCTCCTCTACCGCCTCAATTATATTGACAGCCTGGGAATTAAAATAAAGTCCGATCTTAATGGCATTTTCGGAGCAGCCCCTCATATTGTCAAGGAGCTTTTCATCCAGGACCACCTTGCCTGAACCGTAGCCTCTGGATCCCACCCTGAGCATGGCAAAATCTACCCCCGAAGCTGCAACCCTCTCCCAGTCTATATTCTTCTGATATGAGGAAACATCAATCCCGTGATAACTGGTAGTACGGCCGTTAAGAGAATAGTCCTTCCATATCCCGTTCATTTCAAAGGCATCGTCAAATCTCTCATTTAGCGGCATATTATCCAGTATTTCCACAAACTGCGCCGTACCCTCCGACAATTCATTTACATCAAAAACATTACCTGAAACGGTATCCCTCTCCCGCTGCTGGGAACCCACACTGTTTTCCGAAAGAGCATCAGCGGAAACACTCTCCTCCGGAATGAACTTCTCTTTTATTTTGTCATCCTTTCCCGTACCGTCCGTTCTCGGGACAAAGGTATTATTCTCCTCCTCCTCATCATACATATGCCAGAAGGAAAGCTCGTCACTGGTCCTCTTATTCTCAAGAGTGGAAAGATCTTCATTCCCGGTGTTTTCAGCCTGCTGTGACTGTACCCTTGCCGTATTCCCAGTCTTTTTCTCAGGCTTCTTATTTACCGAAAAAGTTATAAGCAGAACCAGCACAACCGCCGATACCGCCGCAAAAAGACCGAGCACTACCCCGGTCTTTGCTTTTCTTTCAACTATATAATCATCATCTTCATCATGCAGCATTGACATTTCTTTATTCTACCTCTGTTGCTGAGTACGATCTGGTTAAACGGAATCCCTATTCCGTTCCGGTCAAACATCAGTTTAAGTTCCCGGTTCAGAGCCCTTCGGGTTCTGAATAGTTACAAAGTGTCACAATCAGTAAAACTCAGTGACAGTCCCTGAATCTGTAAAGAAAACCTTCAGTTCACCAAAATCCCCTTTTTCAAGAAACTCCTTTCCCCTCTCCTTCCCCAGACAGAAAAGAGTCGTACTAAGAGCATCTCCGTCAGCTGAATACCTTGAAACCACCGTAACTGAATCCATATCGCTCTCCACAGGATATCCGGTAGCGGTATCAAGAATATGATGGTAGAGCCTGTCTTCGTAATAGAAATATCTTTCGTAATTTCCGCTTGTTACAACTGAAAGATCCGACAGCTTCAGGTTTTTCAGCATTTCTCCGTCCGAAAAGGGTTTTTCGATACCTACATTAAAGTCATTCCCGTCAGGCTTCGAACCGATAAGTACCACATTTCCCCCAAGATTAATTATTGCCGATGTGACTTCCCTGTCAAGCAGGAATTCCTTTATTCTGTCAGCAATATAGCCCTTTGCTATGCCCCCGGGCTCTATCTCAGCCAGAGGATCCGAAAGAGTCACGGTAGAGCTTTCCTCATTTAAGCTGATATTTTTATAGCCCACGTGGCTTATAGCCTCCCTTATCCTCTCATCCTCCGGCGGTTTATTTCCCCCCTTAAAATCCCAGAGCTTTGAAACCGGTCTTATCGTGATATCAAAGGCACCGCTACTTAATTCACTGTATTTAAGGGATAGCTTTATAAGCTCCATAGTTTCCGGAGAAACCTTCGTCTCCTTTCCCCGGGCCTCATTTATCCTTGAAATATCCGAG
This sequence comes from uncultured Lachnospiraceae bacterium, assembly GCA_947167135.1. Classification (GTDB taxonomy): domain Bacteria; phylum Bacillota; class Clostridia; order Lachnospirales; family Lachnospiraceae; genus NK4A144. Next base: position 30,141 of record CAMVGV010000025.1, on the reverse strand, counting down.
TCCTTTATCTCTGCCGAGAACAGTCTCTCATAGCGCCTTATCTCATCAAATGCAGCCTTTAAGAGTGTCTCCTCATCTTCTTTACCGGAAGCGTCGTAGATTGCAATGGTTGCCACGGTATCCAGAACAAAGTCCGTCTTTGAAACAGGCTTCCCGCGGTCTGAATATGTACATCCGGAAAAAACAGACAGGATACAAAGAAGCACGCATAAAACTGCGTGCCTCTTATAGTTTTCTATTATCCGCTTACATCTCAAACTCACTGCCCTACTGCTTCTTTCAGGACCGGTTTCTCGATCTTTTCTATAACCTTCTTCGGACACTTGTTTGCACAGATGCCGCAGCTTACGCACTTTTCATAATCAATATGCGCAATAAAATCTGTTACATGGATCGCATCCTTAGGGCAGTTCTTCTCGCAGAGACCGCAGCCGATACAGCCGGCCGCGCATACCTTCATTACCGCAGGACCCTTGTCCTTACTTGAGCAGGCCACTGCATACTTATTTTTCTTCGGCTTGAGCTCTATCATGTGCCTCGGACAGTTCTCGATGCACTTGCCGCAGGCCTTGCACTTCTCCTCATCCACTACGGCTATTCCGTCTATTACATGGATCGCATCAAAGGGGCAGACCCTCTCGCAGGTTCCGCCGCCGAGACATCCGAAGGAGCAGGCCTTAGGTCCGCCGCCCGGTACCATGGCGAGCATCTTACAATCGGAAACTCCCGTATATTTATGCTGATCCTTCGCCTTAACACAGGTTCCGGCACACTTAACAAACGCAACCTGTGGTTCTGATACTTCAACGGTCTGACCCATGATCTCCGCGATCTTCGCAGCAACCGCGTCGCCTCCCACCGGACATCCGTTAACCGGAGCAGCTCCCGTCACGATGGCATGCGCCATAGCAGAACATCCCGCCTGACCGCAGCCTCCGCAGTTTGCACCGGGAAGTACCTCGCCTACCCTGACCTCACGTTCATCCACCTCAACATAGAAGGCTTTTCCGGCTATACTCAAGAATACTCCGACAAACAAACCGACTGCCGCCACGCAGACGGTCGCTATAACTATTCCCATATCGTTATCCCTCCTTGTTGGTTACTTTAATCCCGAAAAACCGCAGAACGCTATTGCCATAAGCGAAGCGGTGAACATTGTAAAAGGGAATCCCTGTACAGCCTTGGGAATACGGTTATACTGCATCTTCTCACGGAGTCCCGCAAGGATTATTATGGAGATCGCAAATCCCACCGAAGTGGCTATACCGTTTACTATTCCCTGGATAACACTGTACTCATTCTGAACATTGAGCAGCACAGCACCCAGAACCGCACAGTTGGTGGTAATAAGCGGAAGGTATACTCCCAGTGCCTTATAAAGGGCCGGCATTGCCTTCTTCAGGAACATTTCCACAAACTGAACCAGAGAGGCGATTACCAGAATAAATACTATGGTATTCAGATAATCAAGCCCCAGCGGATGCAGGATAAAATGATATATGAGTCCGCATATTATGCTGGCAAGGGTAATAACGAATATTACAGCAGCACCCATTCCTGAAGCGGTGTCAACCTTCTTTGAAACTCCGAGGAAGGGACAGATCCCGAGGAACTGGGACAGGACAACGTTATTAATGAGCATGCTCATTATGAGTATTGAGATAAGTGTTGTATTACTCATTATTTATTTGCCTCCTTTTCCGCTTCATCAGCTGTCTTCATAGCCTTCAGCCGCTCCAGCGCAGACTGCGGGGCAGCACTCTCTTCCTTCTTCTTATTCTCAGGAGACTCTGCCTCTTCAGGCTTCTCTTCTGCAGGCTTTGCATCTGCGGCCTTTGCATCCACAGGCTCTACATCAGCAGGCTTCTCTTCTGCAGTCTTTACGTCAGCAGGCTTTGCATCTGCGGCCTTTGTATCAGCAGGCTTCACATCTGCAGGCTTTGTATCTGCAGGTTTTGTATCTGTAGGCTTTGCTGCAGCGGCCTTTGCTTCCTTATCGGCCTTCATCATAGCTTCCACCTTCTGGAACTTGCCTGCACAGCTCATTCTCATAGCACAGCTTGAGCACTCGGATCCTTCCTCGTCCGTATGGGTAACGGGAAGACGGATCCCCTTCCTTGCCTCTATGGTATTTATGATGTGGGCACGGATGGTGATCATGATCGCAAGCACCAGAAATGCTCCGGGAGCCATAACAAAGATGGCGGGAGCGTATTCCGGAAGACTGCCTATGGGATTGCCGAATATGGCACCGGAGCCGATAAGCTCACGGATAAAGCCCATCACGGTGATGGCCAGTGTAAAGCCAAGCCCCATACCAATGCCGTCAAAGAAAGAGGCAAGAGGCTTATTCTTATATGCATATGCTTCCGCACGTCCGAAGATGATACAGTTAACAACGATCAGAGGTATATAAATACCCAATGATTTGTAGAGTTCCGGCGTATATGCCTGCATCAGCATGTCAACCATCGTAACGAACGAAGCTATTATCACGATGAAGGAAGGGATTCTGATGTCATCAGGTATCACATTCCTCAAAAGCGAGATGAAAAGGTTTGCAAGGGCAAGCACCACCGTGGTGGATAAGCCCATTCCGATTCCGTTCATTGCTGATGTGGTTACCGCCAGGGTAGGACACATTCCGAGGACTATAACCAGCGTCGGGTTTTCCTTTACGATTCCGTTAAAAAGCCGTTCAAGAGGCGTATTTTCCGCTAAATTCATTTGATCTCCCCACCTCCCAATACATAATCAACATAGGCAAGTCCGGCATTTACCCCTCTTGTCACGCAGCGTGATGTAAAAGTGGCACTGGTTATCGAGTCAACATTTTCTCCCAGGGTAAATTTCGTTCCGGGTTCTTTTCCGTAGAACTGGGGAAGCCAGTCGGGATCCGTCTGCGCCCTCATTCCCAGTCCGGGAGTTTCTGCTATGGATGTGATGGATATCCCGAGTATGGAACCTCCCTCATCGACACCCATTGAAAAACCTATATCTCCGCCGTAGCCGCCATGGCTGACAACATTTATTACATAACCTATAGCGCCGTCCTCATTTACAGCCTCCAGTACAGAGGTGATCTCAGCGTTATAATCTCCGTCTGCTATGGCTTCCGCAGCTCCCTCGGGGGTAGCACCCAGATCATTGAACTCCGTTGCATCGGGAACCACCGCCTGGTAAGCTTCCTTCAAAGACTTCTCTTTCTGGGCTTCTATGGGTCCTGCGGTGATCTCATGCACGAGTCCCAGCACAAGACCGAAAACCAGTGCAAAAGCCGTCATCAGCAGGGTATTTCTGACCTCTTTACTCATGCCTTACCCCCTTTCTCAGGCTTTACATAGCCGAAGCACTTGGGCACTGTCCACCTCTCAATAAGGGGAACAAGCAGATTTGAAATGATGATCGCATAGGAAACCCCTTCCGCACCGGATGCAAACACTCTGAACACACCGGTAAGGATTCCGAGGATTATTCCGAAAATTATCCTGCCCTTTGTGGTAATTGGGCTTGAAACGTAGTCTGTAGCCATAAAGAAGGCACCCAGCATAAGACCGCCGCCGGCAAGCTGTCCCGTGATGTAATACGGATCCAGGCCGTGTCCTCCAAAAATACACCAGAAGATCACGAAAGTCAGTATGTAGGTTCCCGGTATGGTAATATCGATTATTCCGAGAAGTATCAGGTAGCAGGCTCCGATAACCACAGCCAGTACGGAAACCTCTCCTATGGTTCCCATTTCATTTCCGACTACCATTTCAAAGGTGTTGACAAGCTCTCCCGACTTTAACTGTGCAAGCCTTGTTGCACCGGTAAAGGTATCATAAGAAAAGTCCGTCATATATTTCGCGAAGGAGATCACGAGGAAGCACCTTGCACCGAGAGCCGGATTCATAAAGTTCTGTCCCAGTCCGCCGAAAAGCTGCTTTACGAGAACTATGGCCACAAGAGAACCTATGACGCAGATCCATAAGGGGATCCTGGGAGGCATATTGAGTGCCAGCAGAAGTCCCGTAAGAGCGGCAGAGCCGTCATTTACCGTGATGGGAAGATGCATAAGCTTCTCATAAAGCCATTCAAAGAACATTGCAGAGACAACCGTAACCAGAATAACCGCGATGGTATAGGCTCCGAAGTGCCAGATACCGAAAAGCGTCGCAGGCATAAGGGCGATTATCACATGCATCATTATCTTCCGGGTAGTGCAGTTATCCCTGATATGTGGATTGGAGGTAACACTCATCAGTCTTTTTTCTTCCATTATGCCTCACCACCCTTCTTTTCCTCATTCTTTTTTGCTTCTTCCTCAGCCTTTGCCTTTGCCGCAGCCGCAAGAGCCCTGTCGCGTCCGATGGACAGCTTCTTCATGGACTTTATGCTCTGCGCAAGCTGGCGCTTTGCGGGACATACATAGGAGCAGGAGCCGCATTCGATACATTCCTTTCCGGAAAGACCATTGAATGCATCATAATCTTCATGCTCAGCGTATGTGGCAAGCTGGCTCGGAATGAGCTTTTCGGGACAGGCTTCGACACAGCGCCCGCAGTTAATGCATGGGGTTTCGACAGCCTGAGCGGCCTCATCGACCTTCATGCAAAGAAGTGCCGAGCTGGTCTTCGTTACCGGAACGTCCAGATCGAATAATGAGAATCCCATCATGGGACCTCCGGAAATAATGCATCCGGGCTCTGTAATAAAGCCCCCGGCCTCTTCTATAAGCTCCTTATAGTTGGTGCCGCAGCGCACCTTGAAGTTTCTGGGATCCCTGACAGCATCTCCCGTAACCGTCACTATCCTGTACATCAGGGGGATGTTCTTCGTAACAGCCTCGTTTATGGCCACAAGGGTATCGCAGTTGTCAACGATACACCCGGCATCCGCAGGAAGCATCTTCGAGTTTATCGCTCTGCCGGTGCAGGCGTATATTATATGTCTCTCAGAACCCTGGGGATACTTTGTCTTCAGCGCATAAACCTCGATACGCGGCTCGTCCTTGGTAAGCTTCGTGAGAAGCTCGATCGCATCGGGCTTATTGTCCTCTATGGCAATTATGCCCTTAGCATTATCAAAGAGCTTCAGAACGCACTTCATTCCTCCGATAACGAGCTCGGGATTCTCGATCATACGCCTGTAGTCGGATGTGAGATAAGGCTCACACTCTGCACAGTTGGCTATTACATAATCGATCTTTGCAGGATCCTTCGGTGAAAGCTTCACGTGGGTAGGGAATCCGGCTCCGCCCATTCCGACGATACCCGCATTCTTTACCGCGGCAACTATCTCCTCCTTGCTGATCTTATCCAGCGGTTTGGCCTCGGGATATTCTACTTCCTCGTACAGTCCGTCATTTTCAACAATGATAGACTGAACCATATCTCCAACGGGAACCCTGTGTTTCTCGATAGCCTTTACCGTACCGCTTACGGTAGCGTAAATATTGGCAGAGACAAAACCTCCAGCCTCTGCGATGAGCTGACCCGTCTTTACCCTGTCTCCCACCTGGACAACAGGCTTGGCCGGTGCTCCGATATGCTGGGAAACGGGATAAACAAGATCTCCTTTCGGAAGCACATCTTTAATTGGTTTTTCCTTTGAAATGTCTTTATTATCCCGTGCTCCGGGATGAATGCCGCCATCAAAGGTAAACCTGGGTCTGAACTGTGACATCCTCATCCTTCCTTCCTTATAGATTTTTGTTATCAGTACTCTCCTGATGACATCATAAACATACTAGGATATAATAGCAAATATGAAAAAAATTGACAATGATTTAGGCACTATTTCCAACGATTACATTTACAAAAAAACATCCGGCGGTAAGGGGGTTTTCATTGACATAGAGACAACCGGCTTAAGCAGGGAGAAATGCAGTATTTATCTGATAGGTGCCCTTTATCCCGGAGACGGTTCCGGTAATGACCGTTTCATCCTGTCTCTTCTGTTCGCCGAGGATCCTGATGAAGAGGCAGCGCTCCTGAAGGGATTGTCCGGCCTCCTCAGCTCACCCTCCTGCAGACCTATTACCTTTAACGGCAGGCGCTTCGACCTGCCTTTTTTGATCAAACGCTATGAAAAACACGGCCTGACCCCGCCGGCCTGTCTTTCCGACGGATCAGACATAGATATTTATGCTGAGCTCCGCCCCTTCCGCCGTTCTTTCGGCCTTAGCTCCCTAAATCAGAAATCTGTGGAAAAAATGCTCGGAATATGCCGCGAGGATAAATACAGCGGAAAAGAGCTTATCGATGTCTATCGGGAATATGTAAAAACAGGGGATCCTGAGCTTGAAAAGCTATTGCTTACCCATAACAGGGATGATGTGCTCGGGATGACAGGAATACTTCCTGTCCTGTCTTACGCCGCCATATTTAAGGCCGAAGCGGATCCCGGCGCGTTTAAGATAAAAAGCGCCGTCCGGGAAAGCCACTTAGGCTTCGACAATAGGGAGGAAACGGAATTTGTCATTAGCTTCGTACTTCCGGAGCCAGTCCCGAAGCCCCGTCTTTTTCATAATCTCAGGCTTTTCCTCCAGGCCTCCGGAAACACCGGGGTTTTAAGAATACCGCTCTATGAAGGCGAAATGAAGCATTTCTTCCAGAATCACAGGGATTACCTCTATATTCCGTCGGAGGACAAAGTGATCTTAAAGGAGATCGGCTCCCTTATGGAAAATACCGAATGTGAAAAGGCTTCTCCCTCAAACTGCTATATAAAGAGTTCCGGCCTCTTCCTTCCTCTTCCCGAGGGCTTCAGCTTTCCGGACACAGCCGCGCACAGACAGGAATACAAAAGCAAAACGGAATACGTTCTTTTAAGCGATGAAATAATAAATTCTCCCCTACTCCCCGAATATCTGAAAACAGCTCTTAAAACCTGGTTCAGGTAAATGAAGATGTAACTATTCAGAGCAGTCACTTGCGGAACCGCAGGTGACGTATGAAAACCTCGGCAAGCAGATTAAGTCAGTACAATGAAAAGACGCACTCCAAAATGGAGTGCGCCTGACATCTTAAAATCATTCAGAGCCTTTGTGATCCGGAACGGATATCTCCCGATAAAGGATCCTCAGGCCTTCTCGTAGAAGAAGGAATTTCTCCGTTCGTAGCCCATTTCCTTATAGTTCATGATCTGCTCCGTGCTTCCGATGAAGAGGATACCGCCCTTCTTTAAGGATGCCGAAAACTTCCTGAAGACCTCGTCCTTGGCTTCCTCGGTGAAATAGATCAGCACATTCCTGCAGACTATAAGATCCTGATTTGTCGGATAGGGATCCTTTAAAAGGTTATGCTCCTTAAATTCAACCTGCTTCTTTATCTCGTCATGGATCTGGAAGGAGGGACCAACCTTGTCAAAGTACTTGTTCTTCATCTCAGCAGGCACACCTGCCAGGGATTTGGCATTGTAAAGCCCTACCTTTGCTTTAGCCATAACGGTCTTATCAAGATCCGTGGCATTTATCTTGATCTGGTTCAGCGGCAGATGCTTTGAAAAAGCCATAACAAGCGAATAGGGCTCGTCACCTGTGGAACAGGCGGCGCTCCATATCTTCAGGTTCTTTCCGAACTTTTTGATAAGCTCGGGAATGAACTCCTTGTCCATAAGATCCCACTGATCGGGATTGCGGTAAAACTCGGATACATTAATGGTTATATAGTTTACAAATTCATCAAAAAGCTTCGTGTCCTTTTTCAATCCGTCCGCATAAGAAGGATAGTCCTTGAAGCTGTTCCGCTCGATAAGAGTATCTATGCGGCGCCTCATCTGCTTTTCCTTGTAAGAGGAAAGATCGATCTTCGTAAGAGCAAATATAGCCTTTTTAAACTGTTCGTAATCTCCCGATACCATAAAAGTTTCCCCCTTTACAGACCTTTATCACTCCTCAGCCGGAGCTTCCTTTACGGCTTCCTCTGCCGCAGGAGTCTCCTCTGCATCTAAGGAAGCACTTCCCGCCTCGTCATCGGCAGGACCGGAAAGAGCCTTTATTGAAAGAGAGATCTTGTGATCTCCTTCGTTGAAGTCAACCACCTTTGCCTCGACCTCCTGTCCGCTCTTTAATACGTCGGAGGGCTTTTCAACATGATCCCTTGATATCTGGGATACATGAAGGAGTGCATCAATACCGGGCTCCAGCTCGATGAATGCGCCGAAGTCGGTCATACGTGCAACTCTTCCCTTTACGATGGTTCCGACTGCATACTTTGAAGCAGCATCGATCCAGGGGTTCTCATCCGGGAACTTCAGTGAAAGAGCGATCTTCGTGCCCTGGATGTCCTTGATGAATACCCTTAAGGTCTCACCAACCTTGAACACCTTCTTCGGACTTTCCACATGCCCCCAGGACATTTCGGAAATATGAAGGAGACCGTCGATATCCCCAAGGTCAACAAAAGCACCGAAGTCGGTAACATTCTTTACCTGACCCTCGATGATATCGCCTACATGAAGCTTCTCGAGAAGCTCCTTCTGTCTCTCGGCCATTCTGGACACAAGCAGGCACTTCCTGTCGCCGATAACCCTTCTTCTTCTGGGATTGAACTCAGTGATCATGAACTCGATTTCCTGACCATTATACTTATTCAGATCCTTCTCATAGGTATCGGAAACAAGAGACGCGGGAATGAATACCCTTGCGCCCTCATAGACAACGGATAAGCCTCCGTCCAGAACCTTCACAACCCTGGCTGTAAGAACCTCTTTATTATTGAAAGCTTCCTCAAGCTTCTTATTTCCCCTGTCGGCTGCCAGTCTCTTGTAGGTAAGAAGAACCTGCTCGTCTCCTGCCTTGCCCTTGAGAACCTTGGCCTCCATCTCGTCGCCCTCTTTGACGACTGTCGTAAGATCCAGGGAATTGTCATTGGAGTATTCACTCCTTGTTATGATGCCGTCGCCCTTCGCGCCGATATTCAGCACTATCTCATCAGGCTTAACGGTTATAACCTTTCCCTTTACGATCTCTCCCGGTCTGATGTTTGAATCGTGTTCCAGCGACTCATTAAACAACTGTTCAAAAGTCTGTTCCTCTGACATGTTTTTGAACCTCCTCAATAATATAATTCGGGGTGGACGCCCCTGCTGTGATACCAATGCATTTCACACCTTTAAGAGACTCATTGACCAAGTCATCCACCGTCTGAATGAACCTTGTGTCAGCACATCGTTCAGAACAGATCTCGTACAACTTCCTCGTGTTGGAGCTATTCTTTCCTCCTATCACGACCATGGCATCCACCTGGGATGCGATCTCCAAAGCTTCAGTCTGCCGCTGCTCCGTGGCATTGCAGATTGTGTTCACAGTATGGACATCATAACATTTTTTCTTTAGTATTTCAACAATATTATTGAATTTATGCAAATTAAAGGTGGTCTGGGCAACAACGGATACGCTTTTCCCGCTTTCCGGCAGGAATTCCTCCGCCTCCTTCTCAGTCTGTATGCAGCTCACGCTGTCTCCGGCAAAGCCGATTATCCCCTTTACCTCCGGGTGATCACTGCTTCCCACAATGATGATATGACGCCCTTTTTTGCTTTCCTCCGAAACGATCTTATGTATCTTCAGGACAAAGGGACAGGTGGCATCCACCACCCTGATCCCCTTCTTTTCTTCAAGGAGCTCATAGATATCCTTTGAAACGCCGTGGGATCTGATAATTACCGTGCCCTCCTCTATTTCATTAAGCTCTTCCACGGAATTCAGTACGGTCACTCCCTTTTTTTCGAGATCCTCAACGACAAGCTCATTATGGATGATCTCACCGTAGGTATATATCCTGCCGCCCTTTTCTATCTCCTCATAAACCGTATCAACGGCCTTTTTCACGCCGAAGCAGAAGCCTGCGGACTTTGCCGTTATCACCTTCATTTTATCAGCCCTATGATCCTGTCAACCACCTCATCGACCGTCATATCGGACGTGTCCACAAGGATGGCATCCTCCGCCTGTTTAAGCGGTGATTCCTCCCGGGTCATATCCCGGTGGTCCCTTTCCCTTATCTCCTTCTCTATCTCCTCGAGATCCGCGCTCTCTCCCTTTGCAAGAAACTCGTCATACCTTCTTCTGGCCCTTACCCAGGATGAAGCGGTTAAATAGATTTTTAAGTTTGCATTCGGAAGCACCTTGGTTCCGATGTCCCTTCCGTCCATCACCACATCCTGCATAAGAGCGAGCTCCTGCTGAAGGCTCACAAGCTTCTTCCTCACCTCCGGCACTGCCGAGGTCTTTGAAGCAGCCTCGCTCACCTCTTCGGTCCTGATAAGTCCGTTTACGTTTTCGCCGTTAAGAAAAACGCACTGAACACCATCCTCATATTTTATGGTGATCTCCGCATCCTTACATTTTTCCGCGATCTCAGCCGTATCCTTGAGATTCACTTTCTCCCGCAGCATAAATAATGCCATAGCACGGTACATTGCCCCTGTATCCACATATATCATATTCTTTTTTTCGGCGATCTTCTTTGCTATGGTGCTCTTTCCCGCTCCCGCAGGCCCGTCTATCGCAATATCGTATCCCATTGTTTTCTCCTTTCACTATGGCTCTGTTTCAATGTTATGATCCGGATGACAAATGTCATTCTGAGCGAAGCAACAGCTAGGATCCTTATGTCCGGAGGAAAGATCCTTCGGGCTGACGCCCTCAGAATGATACCACTCCGCTGTAGTCTCCGTTAAATGTGATCTTTCTGCTCTTCATATCCGCGGAATAATACTTTTTCTTTATTATCTCATCCCGCCTTAAATCCCTGACATGCTTTACCTCTGTCTTCTTCTTGTTAAGCTTGATCTTTACATCCTCTTCCTTGAGCTTCTTCGGGTCTATAGTGTAGCTCAAAACCATTTTCTTTACGCCGCTGCCGTAAAGATCCGTCTTTTTCTTGAACTTCACGGTGGCAGTCATTATTCCTGCATGTATATTATTCCTGTAGGATATCTGATAGTCCCGCCTGTTATATAGATAAGTCCCGTTTACTTCGACCGAGCTTTTCCCGGGTCTGATCCGCGATCCGGAATATACGGCTATGGTCTGTTCCTCTGATATAGGCTTCAGCACACCCTCTGCCTTTGCCGCAGAGGCCACTGCCTCAGGATCCACGCTGAAGCTCAGTACATTATTGATGTTTTCTCCCTTGCCCCTAAGCTTTTCAATAAGCCTGTTTATCACATCATCTGATGCCCCGCCATCCTTAAGGTAGTCAAGTGCGGCATCGTGATAATCCATACCGACAAGCTCGGAATTTGAATCCACATCCGCAATGGCCCTGTATATTTCCTTCAGATACTTGTCCTTCGCATAATCATACTCCTCCGAATCCGAGCTGTAATTATAGAAATTCCTGTAGGTGCTTAAATAATCATCCGACATCTCCCTTACCGAGGCTCCCATAAGGGCTTCCAGAAGTGCCGACAAAATCCCTGTCCGGTCCTTGCCCTCCGTACAGTGGATGAGATAAGGTCCCTCGTGCTCCGACATAAATTTTGCAGCCTGAGCCATACCCTTCGTAAAGCCCTCGCTGTCAAAATCATAATTGAGATCCAGAGTCAGAACGCACCCCTGCTCCATAAGCATTTTATAATAGCTGTTTCTGCTTTTCTTTATGTACTTTTCGGCTTCGCTTTTGCTGTCCGAAAGATTGATCACGGTCTTTATGCCTGCCTTCTCCATACGTTTCGCGGCATATTCAGCCCGGCCGATGGCATCGTTTATGGGGCTGCTGCTTCTGAAGAGCACCTCCCTCCCTATGGTTCCCGCGGTGATCTCCCGGAAATTCGCATATCTTTTTCCGGAGGAATAGTCATCCCTGTCATTACTGCGTTCAGGATTTCTCATATTGTACTGCCGGAGATAGTTCCCCTTTTCAAGGAGATATATCTTTACCCCGGTTCCGACACCGTTATTTCCGTCCTGATCCTCCCAGACCAGCTTCCCGTCGCTTCCGTTTTCGGAGTAAAGCAGATCCTCATCCTCAGCAAAGCAGCTCTTGGCCGCGGAAAGAGATGCGGTTTTCCCGTCGATTATAAGGGCACATTCATCCGGCTCCGAATCCGAATCACTGGTAAAAAAGGGCATCTTTTCGGAATAATCATAGCTCCTTATGACTACCTTTACCTCATCTCCTATGGAGAATCCGGCATCAAGGAGCTCCTTCTCCGTGACACCCAAAATGATGTCACCCTCATTATTAATACTTGTTATACTGGTTTCGAGATAGATACTGTCCTTTTCGTAGCCCTCTTCTTCATCGGCAAGAACACAGGCCGGAAAAAGCATGGAAAGTGCCAGGAGAAAGGCTGTAAATATTGAAATCTGTTTTTTTGCTTTTTTCATTGAATTTAATCCTTGGTGTTAATGTCATTCTGAGGGCGCAGCCCGAAGAATCTTCCCATAGTATTAATGTCATTCTGAGGGCGTAGCCCGAAGAATCTTCCCATAGTATTAATGTCATTCTGAGGGCGCAGCCCGAAGAATCTTCCAGCTGTTGCTTCGCTCAGGATGACATCAGAATGTGCCTCGCCGCTGCGGCGGCCGTGGACCAGGCAAGCTGCAGATTAAAGCCTCCGGTCATCGAATCGATGTCCAGAACTTCCCCGATAAAATACAGGCCCTTAACCTTTTTCGATTCCATAGATGAAGGGCCGATCTCCTTAACAGACACGCCCCCTTTGGTTATTACTGCTTCCTCAAAGCCCCTGAGTCCTGAAATATTTATCCTGAAATCCCTGATCAGAGCGGCAAAGCCCCGGCGTTCCTCTTTTCTTATATCGGCACATTTCGTAAAAGGCTTTATCCCGGAACGTTCCACCATTACCGGAATCAGCTTTGAAGGAAAGAGCGAATTAAGCGAATTTTTAAACTCCTTATTTCTGTTTTCCTCAAATATCCTTATAAGCCTCTTATCAATCTCGTCAGGGCTTACGGCACTTTTAAGATCTATATGAAGCTCAAGCGGTCTTTCGAAGTACCCCGGGGCGACGGCAGAAGATGCCGACAGGATAACAGGGCCGCTTACCCCGAAATGTGTAAAGAGCATTTCGCCGAAATCACTGTAAAGTTTCTTTTTTCCGTCCTTTAATTCTATCGCCACATTCCTAAGGGAAAGTCCCTGAAGTGCGCGTACATCCCTGTCCGGGGAGTTGAGCGGAACAAGGGACGGGGAAAGCGGTGTCACCTCCATCCCTGCGGAAATTGCGAATCTGTACCCGTCTCCTGTGGATCCCGTGGAAGGATAGGACTTTCCTCCTGTTGCAACGATCACTTTGTCACAGAAGATCTTTTTTCCCTTTGCCAAAAGGACTCCCTTTACTTCGGGTCTTTCCCCCTCCCGGATAATCAGCCTTGAAACAGCAGTATTTAGCCTGAGTTCGGCGTTTCCCTTCTCTATCCTGTTTTTCAGCACCTTTATCACATCGGATGAACGGTCGGATTCGGGAAAGACCCTGTTTCCCCGTTCCACCTTTGTCCTTAATCCCAGGGAATTAAAAAACTCCACCGTATCATAAGGCGTAAAGGCATTAAGTGCGGAATACATAAATTTTCTATTTGACTGTATGGAGGAAAGATGTTCTTCGACACCGGAAAAATTTGTGAGATTGCATCTGCCTTTCCCTGTAATGAAAAGCTTTTTCCCGCACTTTTCATTTTTTTCCACAAGGATCACCTTATGTCCACCGTCAAGAAGCTTAAGGGCGCACATAAGTCCGGATGCCCCGGCGCCGATAATGACTATATTACTCATAAAGAGGAACCGGTATATCTGGTTACCGGATATTCACGTATCTTATTCTCATCAATGAAATTGATCTCGTCCGAATTATAGACCTGATATTCCTCCCAGGTGTCTTCCAGAAGCTTCATATGCTCTACCACCTCATCGGTCTTCTTCATACAAAGCTGGACCACCAGGGCATTTATAAGGGAAAGGGGTGCAGCCAGGGAATCCACTATCGAGATGCTGTCGCTCTTCGCAAGAAGATTACACGAGGAATACAGCGTAAGCGGTGAACGGTTGCTGTCGGTAATTGCGATAAGATGTGCATTTCTGGAATTTGCAAATTCCAGAGCCTTGATGGTACGCATGGAATAACGGGGAAAATCAATACCTATCAGGACATCCTTCTCGTTTATCCTGATTATCTGCTCGAAAACCTCTGTGAGGCTGTTGGTGGAAACAAGATGGACCTTGCCGAACATTGTATTTAAGTAAAAAGAGAGAAATCCCGCAAGGGGAGCACAGCTCCTTATCCCAAGAACATAGATATTCTCCGAGCCTATTATGGTATCTACGGCCATTTCAAAGGCTCTGGTATCGACCCTGGACATTGTGTCCGATATCCTGTCTATATCCGACTGAAGTACGGAATTTATGATCTCGGAGTCGCTCCTGTTGCCGTATACCTCGCCCATACGGTCGATCCGGTTAAGCTTATGGCGGACAACATCCGAAAGTGCCTCCTGAAATTCCGGAAAGCCCTCATATCCCACGGCAGACGCAAATCTCACCACCGTGGATTCGCTCACGCCTACCTTCTTCCCGAGTTTTGCGGCGGTTAAAAAAGCCGCTTCATCCGTATTATCCGTAATGAACCTGACAAGGGCTCTCTGTCCCTTGGAAAGCTTCGGAAAATCTTCATTCAGGTGAGCGATAAGTCCCTTTTTATTCTCCATAGATCTTTCCAAACATATCCTCTAAAAGGCTCACCGTTTCCTTCTCGGAAATGTCAAATTCATTTCTTATCATCATACAGGCCGTGCCGTGTATTACAAGCCATACCTTCATAAAGACCGATTCATAGTCCGATGGCTCCACACCCTGTATACGCTTCAGCTCCCGGATGACGTAGTTCTTTGACCCGCCGTTCACAAGGTCATAGCTGCTTTTATTTAGCTTATTGTCATTCAGGAACAAAAGCCTGAAAAGATTTGCTTCATTCTTGGCAAACGAGATGTATGTCATCCCGAAATTAACAAAGGGCATAACGGAAAAATTGCTGTCAAGCTCGAAATATCCGCCGAAATAATCGGCACATCTGATAAACAGATCATTCTCCAATTCGCCCATATTTCTGTATATCCTGAAAATAGGCTGCGTACTGCATCCTGCTCTCTCTGCCAGGTGTCTTGCGGATAATTCTTCTATCCCCTTCTCCCTCACAAGGTCAAAAGCCGCATCAATGAGCATGTCTCTCGTGACGCTCTGTTTCCTTGGCATAACTACCCTCCCATACGGCGGCAAAAAACCACCTTATTCTATCGTGAAAACACTTGCTATTTTATAATATGTGCCACGTATAATCAAGAGCTTTTTACAAAAATATTACGAATGATTAAAGTAAACCGCATCCCCCGAAAACTACGGAGAATGCGGTGTTTTTCAGTGCTTTATCCTTGAATAAGCTTAAACCGGATAGGCTCCGTTCTCCTTATCGGCCTTTGAAAGATCAACACCCTCCTGCTGTGCCTTCCTGTATTTGAAGAAGTCAGTGGCAACCTGGGGGAACAGTGCATATGAAAGCACATCCTCGTCCTGCTGTATCCACTGTGCACATTCTTCCCTGAACTTAGGAAGCTGCGGCTCCAGATGATCCGCGGGACGGTCTGTTATCGGAGTCTCCCCGGGAATGATCTTTGCAACAACCTCAGGATTCATCGGTTTCACAGTCTGGCCATACATACCGCGGCAAAGATCCTTTGTCTGCCCTGTTGAAACCTTGTATCTCTCTCCCATAAGCACGTTCATAACGGCCTGGGTTCCGACGATCTGTGAAGAAGGTGTAACAAGAGGCGGCTCTCCCAGATCCTTACGTACTCTGGGCACTTCCTCCAGAACCTCTGTAAGCTTGTCCTCCTTACCCTGCTCTCCAAGCTGCTTTATCATATTCGAAAGCATTCCGCCGGGAACCTGGTATCTTAAGGTGTTGATATTTACTCCCATAACCTTGGGATTTAAGAGTCCGCTCTTTAAGCACTCTTCTCTGTACGGCTCGAAATGCTTTCCTACCTCTATGACCTTTTCAAGATCCATACCGGTATCATATCCGCTGCTCTCGAGAGCCTTTACCATAACCTCGGTTGCAGGCTGGCTTGTGCCCATGGAAAAAGGTGATGCGGCACAGTCTATAACGTCGACTCCGGCTTCCACAGCCTTCAGATAGGTCATTGATGCCATACCTGATGTATAGTGGGTGTGAAGCTGGATCGGAAGGCTTGATCCCTTCTTCAATGCGGTTACAAGGTCGAAGGCTGCTCCGGGAAGGAGAAGACCCGCCATATCCTTTATACAGATGGAATCAGCACCCATCTCCTCGATCTTCCTTGCCACATTCTCCCAATACTCAAGAGTATAAGCATCTCCGAGCGTGTATGAGAGTGCGATCTGCGCATGTCCGTTTTCCTTCTTTGTGGCTTTTACACAGGTCTCCAGATTTCTTAAGTCATTTAAGCAGTCAAAGATACGGATAACATCTATTCCGTTTGCTATGGACTTCTGAACAAAGTATTCAACCACATCATCTGCATAGTGGCTGTATCCCAGGATATTCTGGCCGCGGAAGAGCATCTGCAGCCTCTGGTGGGGAAGTCCCTTTCTGATCTTTCTCAGTCTCTCCCATGGATCCTCTTTGAGGAAACGGAGACAGGAATCGAAGGTTGCTCCTCCCCAGCACTCAACCGAATTGTAACCAATCTGATCCATTGTATCCAGTATCGGAAGCATCTCTTCAACCGGCATTCTGGTGGCAATGAGTGACTGGTGGGCATCCCTCAGGATCGTTTCGGTGATACCGACTTTCTTTTTATTTGTATCAGACATTTATTATTCCTCCTGATAATCTCTACACATTCCCTACAGTGCTTGCCCTCGGCTCCATAGCCTTCGGGCAATCCTGCTTCGCAGGACACGTTTCCTTTCGGAAACGTGGCAGCTTTTCTTTTCGCTGCCTTTTTGGCTTGCCCTCGGCTCCGTAGCCTTCGGGCAATCCTGCTTCGCAGGACACGTTTCCTTTCGGAAACGTGGCAGGTCGTTCCGGATTTCGCCTGATGCGAAATTTCAATTTTCTCAAACTTTACAACCAACATCAGATTTGCTTCGGCAAATCTGATGTCGCCGTGACTCGATCCCTTCGGGATCAAGTCAAACTCCAAAAACAGCCATGAAGGTTCCGGCTACGACAGCGGTTCCCACAACACCGGCTACATTAGGTCCCATGGCATGCATCAGCAGGAAGTTTGTGGGATCGGATTCAGCTCCCACCTTCTGCGAAACACGCGCCGCCATAGGTACCGCCGAAACACCGGCAGACCCGATCAAAGGGTTTATCTTCTTTCCGGTGGCATAGCACATGATCTTTCCTACTATCGCTCCGGCCGCAGTTCCGAATGCGAATGCAATGAGACCGAGGATAACGATCTTTATTGTGGTCACATTGAGGAAGGCCTCCGCACTTGTAGTAGCTCCCACAGAGGTTCCCAGCATGATCACGACTATGTACATCATCGCATTGGAAGCCGTCTCCTGAAGCTGGCGTACCACGCCGCACTCACGGAAAAGGTTTCCGAGCATCAGCATACCGATAAGAGGCGCTGTCGTGGGAAGTATCAAGGCTACTATGATCGTAACGATTATGGGGAAGAGCACCTTTTCAAGCTTTGATACGGGACGGAGCTGCTCCATCTTTATCTTTCTCTCTTCCTCGGTTGTAAGAAGCTTCATAATCGGAGGCTGGATAATGGGAACCAGCGACATATATGAATATGCGGCTACCGCAATGGGTCCGAGGATCGCAGTCTGTCCAAGCCTTGTGGCAAGGAAGATGGAGGTCGGACCGTCCGCTCCTCCGATGATGGAGATCGCAGCAGCCTCCTTATCATTAAAGCCAAGGGCAATGGCACCGAAATATGCGGTAAAAATACCGAACTGTGCCGCAGCGCCGAGAACGAAGCTCTTCGGGTTCGCAATAAGGGGTCCGAAGTCCGTCATGGCTCCGACACCCATGAATATAAGGCAGGGAAGGATAGCCCACTCATCCAGCTTGAAGAAGTAGTGTAAAAGCCCTCCCTCCTGCATTATGTCAGGATAAATATTAACGAGCAGCATCCCGAATGAGATCGGCACAAGGAGCAGCGGCTCAAAGCCCTTTACAATGGCAAGATACATGAAAATGAGTGCAACAACAATCATTGCCACATTTCCTGCCGTCATATTGGAAAATGCCGACTGGGATGCCAGATTCGCCAATGTATTAGCAATATATTCCATTTACCGGCTCTCCTTTACTTAAGCGTTGCGAGAACAGTACCGTTTTCACAGGGATCTCCCACGGAAACATTTATGGAAGCAACCGTGCCTGCCTCGGGTGCGACGCAGCCGATCTCCATCTTCATTGCCTCAATGGTGATAACGGTTTCACCCTTCTTGACCTGATCTCCCACGTTCTTGTCAAGCTTGAATACCTTTCCTGCAGCTCCGGCTGTAACCTGTATGGATCCGGCTCCGGCTGCGGGTGCGGGTGCTGCTGCAGGCGCTGCTGCAGGAGCGGGCGCGGGAGCTGCTGCAGGTGCGCCTGCTGTGCTTCCTCCCTTTTCATCAACTGTAACGTCATAGCTTGTACCGTTAACGGTAATCGTATAATTTTTCATCTTGTATATCTCCTTTTTTCTTTTAACGTCTCCTGAGTGAACGCACTATAAAGGTATCCGGCGAGACAGCAGCTCCTGTCCTTTCGCTTTCATAGGCTGCTATGGCAGCAGAGATGACCGCTATAAGTGCACTGTCACCGGCTGTAGCATCCGCGTTCTGTTTTCTGCTCTGTTCTTCTCTTTCCGCTATCTGGGCTGCTGCATTAATTGCCGCATTTTCCGCCTCGGATCTCGCCTTGGTCTTTCTGTTCTCCATATTCTGGACAACCGTACCCATGATCCAGATCACAATACTTATAAAGATAAGCAGGCAGAAGGTGGTGCCCATACCGAGAACTGTATTCAGCGCTGCATTTATGATCTTCTCATTGAAGGTTCTGTCCACGTTGATGACTGCGCTTGTGATGGTTCCGCCCTTTGTCATTATGATCTCCGCGGTGGCGGTACGGGGAGAGCCGTCCTGAAAGGTCTTTGTACCGGTAAGGGTTACATCACAGGTTATCGCGTCATCTCCCGCGGTTATGATCACATCATCGGCTACGGAAACGACCTCTCCGAGGTCTCCGTTTACAGCCTCACGGTAGGACAGATACCCGTCCTTAAATGCAGAGCCCTTGATCGGAAGACCGTTGCTCTTTATCCATGCTTCAAATTCCACAAGCTCCTCATCCTCTGCTTCAGCAAGCCGGGATATTCCGAGCTCTTCTGCATGCTGCATAATGGCAATCGCATTTTTCGTGTTCTTTTCAACGGTATCGGCATTATATTCAAGCTTACTCCGGCTTCCGCCGCAGGCCGTCATCGAAAGGAGCAGGAACAGCATCAGTATGAGGAGAACAGGTCTTTTGATGATCTTTTTCATTTAATCTCTCCTTTATCAAATGGTGCTGTGTTTCCTGTCCGGTGAAATGTCGCTCTTTCCGTATAACATTTCAAATGCGCCTATAACATATTTTCTGGTTTCCTGAGGGTCGATCACGGTATCAACATAACCCCTTGCGGCTGCACTTACCACGCTGCCCTGCTTTTCATCATATTCCCTTGCCTTTTCGCTGATAACAGCTTCGCTTTCGCCCTCGCATAAGATCTCAGCCGCGTGGCGGGCATCCATTGCTCCAACCTTGGCACTGTTCCAGGCATAAACGTAATCGGCACCCACGGCCTTGCTGTTCATGATCACTGCAGCGGAACCGTAAGCTTCTCCGACTATCACATTGACCTTCGGAACCTCTGCTCCCGCAAAGGCACGTACAAGCTTTGCAGCCGCACGGGCTCCCATCTTCTCGGTATGCTCGCAGGTGCAGAAGCCCTTCACATTGGTAAGCGTAAGGATCGGGATATTAAAGGCGTCGCAGAAATCCACCATCTTCAAAGCCTTTCTCATACCGCAGAGCCCGAGCTTATTGTCGATCTTAAGCTCCTTGTCGGAAAGGGACTTTTTCCTGTTTCCGATAACGCCTACCGTGGCACCGTTAAGACGGATGAAGCCGATATTAACATTCCTTCCGCTCTCACTCTTAAGCTCAAAGAATCTGCCGTCGTCGGCAATACGTAAGAGGATCTCATATGCGTCATCCGCACATCCGGAAAGATCCGCCGACACTCTGTTAAGGTCGTCGCTGCCCTCAACGATCACAGCCTCATCATCACAATTGTCCGGAAGGAAGGAAAGAAGCTCCCTAAGCTTTGCGAAAAGCTCATTACCCTCTGCGCATACATCTACAACACCGGCCTCCGACTTATAGGCTGCCCCTGAGGTGTCGCACTTATCCTCGTAATTACCCTTCACCGCATTGGGTGAATTAAGGAAGAGCTTACCGTTCTTCTCCATAAATACGAAATCGGAGAGCTCGGCTATAACGGACATTCCGCCGCCTGCGTTTCCGAAAACGGCGGTGATCTGCGGGATCACTCCCGAGGCCTTTGCCATGATCTTCATGATCCTCCCTAAGGAATTCAGCGCATCCGTGGACTCGCTTATCCTTAAACCCGTGGAATCAAGAAGACCAATAACGGGATAACCCGTCTTCATTGCAAGGCGGTAGATATTCACTATCTTCCGCGCATGCATTTCGCCTACAGAGCCCCCAAGGCTCTTCGCGTCCTGGCTGTAGACATAAACAAGCCTTCCGTCAACCGTTCCGTAGCCGGTTATCACACCGTCCCCCGGAACGTCCGAAGGCTTCTCATTAAAATCGGTACTGCGGGCCAGAACCTGAGCGCCGACTTCAACGAAGCTGTTCTCGTCCAGAAGAGATAATATCCTCTGTCCGGCTGAGCTGTTAGTGAGATTGCTCATACTCTATATCCTCCATGTCTGAATTGAGATTATAATAAAGAAATACCCCGGGAAACGATTATTTCCCGAAGCAATTTCAAATTGCACTCGATTGTGATTATATCACAGCAAATTGTAAATAGGTAGTCCGAATTTTCATTTTAAAAAATTTATCAGATACCGACCTTTATAGGGTTATCGGGACTGCTGCCGGCGGAGCCCTCCATAAGCTCCCGTTCCTCCATTTCCTTCCTTGCTTCGATCTCCGCTTCCTCCCGGAAATCCTCCATCCTCTCTTCATTAAGCTCCGGAAGGTCGCTTAGGTTCTTCACCCCGAAGGAACGTAAGAATTCATCAGTGGTTCCGAAAAGCAGCGGACGTCCCGGGGCGTTCAGCCTCCCCAGCTCCTGCACGAGATCATATTCCAGAAGCTTGTCGATGGAATGTGCACAGCTCACACCCCTTATATGCTCGATCTGAAGCCTGGTCACCGGCTGCTTGTATGCGATGATGGAAAGGGTTTCAAGAGCCGAATCGGACAGGGAATACTGCTTCTTTGCCCTGGCAACCTTTATCAGCTGGTCATAATACTCCGTCTTTGTGCAGAGCTGCAGCGCGTTGTTTATCCGTATCAGCATAACGCCGCTCTCTTCCCGGCCGTACCTTTCTTCCAGTTTTTTTGCGGCTTCCTCGATCTCATCCTCAGTGACCTCCGCCACCTCGGCGAGTTTTTTTATTTCAACCTGCTTACCCAGGGTAAACAGCACGGCCTCAATGACCGCCTGCAGCTTTTTCAGGTCCATATCATTATCTCCCCGCCGTCCTCTTCCTGAACAGCCTTCCAGTTATTGCTCCTTATAAGCTCCAGAACCGCAAGGAAGGTTACTACCATCTGGAGCTTTCCCTTAAACATCCCTATAAGCTCACCAAAGGAGAATTTCTCCCGGTTTTGTGAGTATTGGAGAAGCTCCCCAGTGCGGCGTTCGAGACTCACCTCTTCCTTTTCTATCCTTCCGAATTTGGATCTTATGGGATCCTTCCTGTCCTCCTGTCGCTTCATGGTTTCCTTGAAGATCCTCTCCAGATCCTTAAGGGACAGACCCTTAAGCAGCTCTTCGTAATCCACCGGCTCCTCGTAGGCAAGAAGCTCTTCCGGCATGGTGCTTTCCTTGAAAAGGGATCTGCCCGCATCCCTCTCCATAAATTTAAGCTCCTGGGACATATACTTGTAGATCTTATATTCCAGAAGCTGCTCTACGAGCTCTGACCTCGGATCCTCCTCTTCGCCCTCTTCATTTACCTCCCTCGGAAGAAGCATCCTGCACTTGATGTCAAGGAGGGTTGCAGCCATCACAAGGAATTCGCTCAGGCTGTCGGGGTCGGCATCACTCAAGGCATTCAGATAATCCATATACTGCGATGTTATAAGTGAGATCGGGATATCATAAATATCGATCTTGTTCTTGTCTATTAAATGTAAGAGAAGGTCCAGCGGACCCTCAAAGGCTTCCAGCTTTACTTCAAGTGCCATTATTGTTTCCCGCTCTTTTTCCCCTGATCGTGAGCTTTATTATCTCAGGGGGGTTATTGATCCTTATATTGAAGGTATGGCTTCCGGCTCCGCGGCTTACTATCATTTTTACCCCGTTTTTTTCATACAGCCCCGAATCGTATTTCGGGAAAAACCTGTAAGAAGGGCTTATCAGACCTCCAAGCTTCGGGAGTCTTATAAGGCCGCCATGTACATGCCCGGACAAAACGAGATCGGGCTTCCACTCTGCGTATTCGGGAAAATGATCCGGGTCATGGGCAAGAAGTATATTAAAGCGCTCTCTGTCCGGCTTCCCGAGAAGGCAGTTAAGAATCCCCAGTGGCACCCTTTTCTTTATCACCCTTCTGTAATAGGCGTGGTTCAGATCGAGGGAATAGATCAAAATACTGTCTCCCACCGGATCCTTCGTGTTCCTCCTCAGCTCAACCCCGGCTTTAATAAGTCCCTTTTTCAGAAGCATCATCTGCCGGGTGTACTTTATCCTTTCGAAGAGCTTCCTCTCATGGTTTCCGGGAGAAAAAAAGATTCCCGGATATTTTTCATTAAGCCTTGCCAGAAAGTGCATGGTACTCCGGGAATCGGCATGCGGATAAGCAGAGATCAGATCCCCCGGGATAAGCACAGCCTCAGGGCCGATACTGTCTATGGCCGACAGAAGAAGGGCGTTGTCCTCACCGAAGCTGCATTCATGAAGATCCGACAGCACTGCAAAACAATGCTCCTCTCCCTCACGGAGCTTCTCCGTACTTATGGCATATTCCGTTATAACCGGAGGCTTTTTAAAGCAAAAGCTGTTACTCAATCAAACCTTACCTCAATGTCAAAATCGTCATCTAAAGGAACTGTTATGTCAAAGTCGTCGTCTCCGGCGACCTCTGTATCAAACTCAGCAGCCCCGGTTTCATCCACCGCCGCTTTTGATGATACAATGCCCGGATTTCCCTTTCCTGTCCTGTGCAGCACAAAATCCTCCGGAAGCACTCCAAATGCAGCAGGTCTCTGAACCGGAGCGCCGGAGGATCCTTTGGTAATAGATCCATTCCCGTTAGTGCCTTTATCCATCGCAGTCAGTCTTTTTTCCCGAACATCCCTTCAACGTTGAAGCCAAGTATGGTTGTACGGAAACCGTTATAGATCTCATCATATCCGGCTGCCTTTATGGTTTCCTTCGGGAAGACGGTATTCCATTTTTCGGAGAGAATATCCGTAAACATTTTCGAATCCTCCTCCGAAGGATTTTTAAGCATGGCAGGCAGCACATAGAAAACCATCATACACTGCATGTCCACAATGGTGGTGGATTTCTTAAAGAATATGACACTGTCGTATCTTTCCTTCGCGTATGAAACCAGATGATCCGCTGCACTCTTCATCTCATCTTCCTTATTGTCGGAAGCATACATTTTTATGATCTCTTCGTGAATGTCGGAGGTAGAACGCCTGTATTCCAGAAAGAAATCCTCATAGCGGCTCTTTCTGAAATTCTTCATTGCGGCATTGCTGTCCAGCACATCCAGAAGCTTATATATGTTGTTGTCAAGTATTTCAGACATCAGTGATCCTTTCCGTATGTCTTACAAGTCTTCATTATCCACGTTTGTGTACACGTTCTGTACGTCGTCCTCCTCGTCGAGGAGATCCAGGATGCGCTGCAGCTTCTTTAAGCTTTCCTCATCATTAACCTCCACATAGTTCTGGGGGATCTTCGTAACCTCCGCGGAAACCGTGGGGATATTGCTGTCGTCAATCGCCTTTTTCACCTCTTCAAAGGCATCGGGACTTGTCAGTATCTCGAAGCTGTCATCCTCCTCATTGAAGTCATCGGCACCCGCATCAAGCGCGGTCATCATAAGATCATCCGCACTCATTTCGCACTCTTCCTTATCGATTATGATCTGACCCTTGTCGTCAAACATAAAGGAAACACAGCCCGGGGTTCCGAGATTTCCGCCGCCCTTTGTAAAAGCAGCGCGTACATTGGCAGCGGTACGGTTCTTGTTGTCCGTCAGGCAGTCAACTATGATGGCTGTTCCCGCGGGACCGTAGCCCTCATAGGTGCAGTATTCGTAATTTACGTTGGCGCCTTCTCCGGAGGCCTTCTTTATGCCCCTCTCTATGGTGTCATTGGGCATATTGTTGGCCTTGGCCTTGGCGATGACCTGAGCCAGCTTGAAATTATTGGCGGGATCCGGTCCTCCTTCCTTTACGGCCACTGCGATCTCACGGCCGATAATGGTAAAGATCTTTCCCTTCGCCGCATCATTCTTTTCCTTCTTATGCTTAATGTTTGCAAATTTTGAATGACCTGACATTATTCCACTCCTTTTCTGTTTCTGATGATACTATATTTTCTGTATTTCTCCGTGATAAAAAGATTCTTCGGGCTCCGCCCTCAGAATGACAAATTGCTCCGCCCTCAGAATGACAAATTGCTCCGCCCTCAGAATGACAAATTGCTCCGCCCTCAGAATGACATTCAACCGGGATCCTTCGTGATCCTCACGGTCTTCACTATCCGTCCCTTTACATAGGCGATGCGGAAGCGCCAGCCTCCGAATTCGGTTTCAAAATCCTCCCCGCTCTTCGGGATGTGCTTCAGCCTGTCTGTCATAAAGCCGTTCAGGGTCTCGTATCCCTCATCGGGAAATTCTATCTTCAGCCTCTCTCCGAGCTCACTTAAGGGAGTGAGTCCGTCGCAGATAAAGCTGTCATCGCCCTGTGAACGGATCATCACCTCGTCTTCATCAAATTCGTCCAGGATATTCCCGACTATCTCCTCCAGAATATCCTCCATACACACTATTCCGGCGGTCTGTCCGTATTCGTCAACAACGATCACCATATGTATCTTCTTCTGCTGCATTGATTTGAAAAGAAGATCTATCTTCCTGGTCTCAGGGATAAAATGGGCTTCTTTAATGATGCTTTCAAGCTCCTTTAGGCTTTTCCCCCTGTTCTCGCTCCTGACATTTGCCTTCATCACATCCTTGAAATGGATGATTCCGATGATATTGTCAATATTATCCTCATACACGGGATAGCGGGAATTCTTCCCGTCCAGAACAAAGTCCGCCGTATCTTCCAGGGTCTCATTGCAGTCGATGCCGATGATATTCTCCCTGTGGGTCATTATATCATGAGCTTCCTTATCCCCGAATTCGAAGATATTATTTATCATAAGGGCTTCTGATGAATCAAGCACTCCCTGGCTGTGACCCTCATTTACCATGGATATTATCTCATCTTCGTTGACATTATCCTTTTTTATAAGGTTTTTTAATATATTCATATGCACTCAGGCAAAGGGATGCCGCTCCGACACGATCTCTCCCCTTTTCAAATATACCCTGGGTATCCTTTTTCCGAGGTCGCAGGTAAACTCATAATTAAACCTGCCGCTCAGGCGCCCCAGCTCTTCGGCACTGATATAGCAGTCTCCGTCCGACCCGAGGAGGATAACACTGTCCCCCTCTTCAGCCTCCGGGATCTTTGTCAC
This sequence comes from uncultured Lachnospiraceae bacterium, assembly GCA_947167135.1. GTDB lineage: Bacteria > Bacillota > Clostridia > Lachnospirales > Lachnospiraceae > NK4A144. The sequence goes on along the minus strand of CAMVGV010000025.1, from coordinate 4,184 downwards.
ATCCACCATAAACTGATCCATGCATATCCTTCCGAGGATGGGAGCGTATCTCCCGTGGATCAGGACATAGCCGCGGTTTGAAAGACTCCTCGGGTAACCGTCACCGTAACCCACCGGTATTGTGGCTATACGCATTTCATTGATTGCCACATAAGTTCCGCCGTAGCTCACCTCGTCTCCCGGCGCAATAGTCTTAATATATACGATATGGCTTTTCAGTTCAAGTGCGTTTCTGATCTCCGAACGCTTCAGGGGTACATCATCACTCGGCCACATTCCGTACATGGTGATTCCCACCCGGACAAGATCCATATTTGCTTCCGGATAAAGGATCAGCCCCGCGGAATTGGAGCAGTGCTTATAGCGGAAAAATACCCCCTCATCCCCGCATAAAAAAATGAAATCCCTGAAAAGCCCTATCTGGCGCTCCGTGGTCTTCGCCGCAGGCTCGTCAGCCTTCGCAAAGTGTGTAAAAATCCCTTCGCTTACCACATTCGGAAGGGTCATCATATAGCGTACATCCTTAAGGGAGGAATCGTCGCACTTCACTCCGATACGGTTCATTCCCGTATCCACTGCGAGATGGAAATACACCTCCTTCCCCTGACGAAGTGCCTCCTTTGAAAGTGCCTCTGCCTGATCCCTCCTGAAAACCGCAGGACGTATCTCATTTTTTACGATGGTTTCATAGAATTCGGGAAAGGCAAAGCCGAGAAGGATGATGGGCTTCTTTATCCCCTTTTCCCGGAGATCTAATGCCTCCTCCACCGTGGCAACAGCAAAACCGAAGATAAATTCCTCATCCTCCGTTTCCCGGGCGATCTCATAAGCCCCGTGTCCGTAGCCGTCCGACTTTATAACGGCGATCATTCTGGAGCCGGGTCTCATCTTCTTATATAACTCTGTCAGATTGTTGTGCACCGCATCCAGATCGATGTAGGCGGCCACTCTTTCATACAGTCTCATCACTTTTCCTTCTTATAAGATTCTTCGCTTCGCTCAGAATGACAGGACCATCGCTCAGAATGACAGAGCCCCATCCCTGTCATCCTGAGCGCCAGCGAAGGATCTTTCACCCGATATTCTCAATAATATCCGTCGCCATCAAACCGTGCTGTCCACAACACTCCGAAGCCCGGTCCCCTGCACGGCCGTGGAGCGCAGCCCCAAGAGCCGCTGCTCTCTCCGGCTCCACACCCTGGGCAGCAAGTGAAGCAATGATCCCCGTAAGCACATCCCCGCTCCCCGCTGTTGCCATACCGTTATTACCGTTAAGGTTTATCACTATATCCTTATTACTGAAGGCGGTAACAGTCCGGGAATCCTTTAATACCACAGTCACGTGATAGCCGGAGGCAAAGTCCGAAGCAACATCCATGATATGGGTCTTTACCTCACGGACCGGTATCCCGGTAAGCCTTGACATCTCCATTAAATGAGGGGTGATCACGGTTTCCGGCGATATGCCCGAAAGAAGCTCCGTATCATTGGAAATGATATTCAGGGCATCTGCATCGAGGATAAGGGGTCTGCTTCCCGCATTATCAAGGATAGCCTTTAATAGCCTTAAAACGTTCCTGTCCGTTCCGAGCCCCGGACCCGCTGCAATGACACTGCACCATGAAACAGCCTCCTTCACTATATCCTCTATGCTCTTTCCCTTATAGTCAAAAAGGGAGGTCTGCCCGTTCTTCTCTCCGGAAAAGCTGTCCTCACGGTAGGTAGTTACCAGTGCCTCCGGCAATGCTGTCTGTATGACGGCACGGTTATTTTCGTGGGTAAGTACCCTGACCATCCCGCATCCGGTTCTTAAGGCCGCCCGGGCTGACAGCAGAGCAGCTCCCGCTATTGTTTCGCTGCCGGCTGCGATAAGCACCTTTCCGTAGCTTCCCTTATTTGAATCCGGCAGCCTTTCGGGGAGCCTTATCTCATTTTCTTCAAGATATGATATCCTGGGTCTCTTTTTCAGGGACTTTTCGGTGATGCCGATATTTCCCTCAATGAGCCTCCCGTTATAAAGAGCTCCCGGGAACAGCACATTACCGGGCTTCAGAAAGCCGCAGGAAACGGTCTCATCCGCAAAGACCGCGACCCCCTGGACAGCGGCACTGTCCGCATCAATACCGCTGGGGATATCTATGGAGATCACATAAGCCCCCTGCTTTCTGCCGGCATTTATCCTGTAAACTATATCTGCATACTCCCCCTCTATCTTCCTTGACAGGGAGATCCCGAAGAGCGCATCCACTATGATATCGTGATCAATAACGGGAACAGAGCCGAAGAAGACCGCATCCTCCTTTAATGCCCTTACCGACAGGTACTGCTCCCTTTCAAGAGGAGACATCTTTTCCTCCTGTCCGACAAAGAGAAATTCCACGAAAATATCCCTTTCCATAAGGATCCGTCCGCAGGCAAAGCCATCTCCGCCGTTATTCCCGGGGCCGCATACGATAAGCACCTTCCTACCGGAACGGCTGCTTCCTCCCTCCCCGGTATCATCAAGTCTTTTTATGACCCGTCCGGCGGTAAGGAGTGCGGCTCTTTCCATTAAAACAGCCGACGGAACATGCAGCTCCATGGCTGTCCGGCTGTCGGCGTCTCTCATTTCATCTCTGCATAGGATAAAGCTCATATTATTCACCGGGCTTCTTTTCTTCTTTTTTCCCGGCTTCCCTTTCCTTTTCTTCCCTAATGGCCTCTCTCTTCGCAAGAAGTGCCTGGCGGGTTCCCTCTATGTCGTAGTCGATATCAAAAATATCCAGAACATCGGGACCGAAGATCCCCTGCATAAAGGTATAGAGCTGCACATTCACAAGCTCCATATGCTGCTTTCTTAAGATATTTCTCTTCAGCTCCATGCGCATGGACTTTATCCATCCGCCTATTTCTTCAATGTCCTTTGTATTACTCTTTATAAGAGCGTAGCTCTCCCTCATGGTAAGAAGCATAAGCTCCGAATTTGCTTCTGCTATCTCCTTGGGAAGATCCAGAAGCTCGTCATTATAGGAATCCACCTTATCGTTTATCTCATCTATGAGGCGCTTGCTCTCATCCAGCTTTTTCTTGGCGGTACTCCCTGCAGCAGCCCTTTCGGCTCCCTCCATGTTGCTGACTATCTCATCCATGAGATTGTTCTTTAATTTCTTCAGATCCTTAAGCTCGTTATTTATCCTGCCCTGCTCTTTTACAAGCTTATTTATTGTATTCTCAAGCTCCTCCATACGGTCAGTCTTCCCAACCTCGGCCATAAGCTTATGCCACTTATTGTCGAGGGTGAGAGTAGGAACATTCTTCCCGAGTAAAGCTGCCCTGAAGCGCTCGTCATTTTTATCCTGAGACATAAATTATATTAAACCCCTTCAGTTCCCGGTATCGGGCTCCTCTCCTTCCTTCACCCTGTTCAGGTTATAGGAAAGCCTCATAAGGCTCTCCGAAAGATGCACTGACTCAACGATCACGTCATCCGGCACCTCTAGATCCACATGGGAGAAATTCCAGATAGCCTTTATCCCGCAGGAAACCACTGTCGCAGCTGCCCCCACTGCCTGGGTCTTGGGGATAGCGATAACCGCGATATCGATATTATTCTTCTCTATAAAATCAGGAAGCTCGCTCATTGGCATGATGGGGACATTTCTTATATACTGCCCGACAAGAGCCGGATTCACATCAAAGGCACCCTTGACGATAAAACCTCTGTTTGCGAAATTCCCATAACCCGCGAGGGCACTTCCGAGGTTCCCGGCACCGATTATTATCACATTATGCTCCTGATCGAGGCCCAGAATCTTTCCGATCTCGTCATAGAGATACTTTACGTTATAACCGTAGCCCTGCTGGCCGAAGCCGCCGAAATTATTTAGGTCCTGTCTTATCTGGGAAGCCGTGACATGCATTATAAGAGAAAGATCCTGGGAAGAGATCTTCTCCACTCCCGCATCCCTCAATTCCCCGAGAAACCTGAAGTACCGGGGAAGACGCCTTATGACTGCTCTTGAAATCTCTTTTTCCGACATAAAACACCGATCCGGACAAATATTCCGTTAAATCAAAGATCCTTTACTGACGTAACCACCACTGGTGTGTCCATCACTGTCATTCTGAGCGAAGCGAAGAAACCATCACTGTCATTCTGAGCGAAGCGAAGAAACCATCACTGTCATTCTGAGCGAAGCGAAGAA
>CAMVGV010000024.1 GCA_947167135.1 uncultured Lachnospiraceae bacterium | reverse complement strand
AACACAGTGTTTCCGGGGCTTTCTGCCCCGGGTACACGAGTTATTAAAAGGAGGTAAAAGATTATGAAGAGATGCCACATTAGAGTATCGACCCGCAAAACAGCTCGGACTATAAAATCTCCGTATACATTTGGGGTTATACGTGATGAATCGCCGAAAGCGACTCCAGGAGAAAGGCTGGAAGTCCTGGATAATAAGGATGTGTTTTACGTCTTCCCGGTTGAGGCATCCACGATCGAGTCAGACCTTAAGAAACTGATCAGGAAGCATGATCTTCCGGATGTTGTTTTTCACAGTCTCCGGCACTCCAGTATCACGTATAAGCTGAAGTTGAACGGCGGCGATGTAAAGGCCGTGCAGGGAGACTCCGGTCACAGCCAGACATCCATGGTCACGGATGTGTACTCTCACATCCTGGATGATGACCGCCGGATGAATGCGCAGCTGTTTGAAGAAGAGTTTTACAGCAACCGGAATTTCGAAGGCAGTGAGGTGTCAGATGATACACAGGATGCAGAAAAACAGCCTTCGGATCTCGCAGCGCTGGCGAAGCTCCTGACAAACCCGGAAACGGCGGATCTTCTGAAGCAGCTGATGACAGCCATGGGCAAATAAAAACAGACCAACATACGAGGACAGAGAGCGGTTTTGCAGAAAATGTAGAGCCGCTTTTCTTTTATCTGGAAAAATCCCTCTACATAACGCCAAAAAAGAATGGTATATTTGTCAGCGACGCCATTCTTAGCAATTTCTAAGATATGGCTAATGCACACGAATGATTTCTAACGGAAAAACGGGCTTTTGAACGCACATGAAAGCATAGAAAAGCTACAAGACCTATACCCGCTCCTAAGCGGTAGGTCGGAGGTTCGGTCTCCGCTCCGCTCCGGTCGGCGCTGAGCCGACGTCCCCCGGACGTCGAGCGCCCTCTCGTGTACGCTTGATAACATGAAGGCTTTGCGCTCTGGGAGAAGCTGTCAGATAGCAGGTCTGGCTGATGAGGGAAATAAATTAAGGATACAAGTTAATATTTAGATATATGTCTACGTAGCTCAGTAGGATAGAGCGACCGCCTCCTAAGCGGTAGGTCGGAGGTTTGGTCTTCCTGGACGCTTGAAATGAGAATGGATAGGGATAGAACCCTATCCTTGAAAGTACAGTCAGTTTTGAAATAAACGTGTCAGTCTGCCGGCTTAATAAAGCTTTACGAAGTGAACAAGATCTCAATAAGTTCATTATTCTTAAATTTCAGGGTGATCGGAAGTCCGCTCTTTCCTTTTAGAAAATCATTGATAAGATCCATTTTGTCAAAGAATGAACTCACCTTTGTTTCTTCCTGCACCTCGACACATTTGCACGAATCAGCTACCGTGATGACATATGTCTGCTTCGGATAGGACGGCGACGGGCTGTTAACGAATTCTGAGAGAGCTGTTGTGATCGTCAAGGTTTTTCCGTCGGCGGAAAGCTCTCCTTCATATTCTTCATCAGTAACATATTCGCCGTCCGCAATAGCGACACCTTCTCCCGCGTCACCCTCGCTGTCGGAAGGAGCTGCTGCCGAAGAAGCACCATCCGAAAGATCTACTTCCTCACCCATGAAATTTGTGCCCTTAAGGGTCTTAGGATCTATCTCATACCAGTCGATAGTAGCTGTATGATCTTCCATGTCCTCATATAAATGAATATACAGATTCCCGTTATCCATCACCTGGTCAAGCTCGGCAACCGGAGCACCACTGTGTTTTTTTGCCAATTCTACTATTTCTTCATTGCTCAGGTTTTTGGAACCAGCCGCATTCGCATCGGGCCGGGAATGCTCCTCCGTTATTTCCTCAGGTTCTTCTTCAAGGTCTTCATAGTTTTCAAAGTCTTCATAGTCTTCATATTCTTCAAATTCCTCATCGTCGTAATATTCTTCCGTATCCTCCGGTAAGGAATCTTCGGGTTCCGTTTTCTCCGGAACAGCATTTTTGGGCTCTGTTTTCTCTGCTGTGGAGGCCACAGGTTCAGCTTTCTTGCCACAGCCTGTCAAAATACCCGCACAGAGCAATACCGCAAGCATTCCAGCTATTATACCTCGGAACATTTTCCTCATTTCATTGTCCTCCTATATTTAAAAGCCATAATTCCATACGATAATCGCGATTTCGCGTTTGAACTTGTTCAAAAAGCCATTTGACTTTGCTTCTCCGCTTCGCTCCGGTCGGAGCAAAACCGATGTCCATTGGACATCGTGCACCGTCAAACAACACGAGCATGTAGCAATTCACGTAGTATACTCGCAAACGCAATTAACTGCGTTTGCTCGTTATACCGTTTTGATACTGGCAGTAATTTACGTTACTGAGTATAAATTAGCGGCAAAACAGTGATTCAGTACTTTTGGCGTCCGAATCATTTATATAAATTTGCAGAACCACAAGTGACGGTTCTAAATAGTTACTTTAATTTTATAATTACCATATACGGTAAAGTCAAGTAATAATATAAAAAACAGATCTGCTATGAGTGCGCAACCCCGATAAGCGGGCAGGCCTCGAGGGTACGGGTTAATGCTTCACCATTCGGCAAGATCATTGACTACTTCTCCTGCTATTATCAGTCCTGCAACGGAAGGAGCAAATGCTGTTGATCCCGGGATAGCTCTGCGTCCCGCGGCATGGCGGTCTGTCCCGGGAGGACAGTCGCTATGCTGCCCGCAGTCTGTGGAGCTGTCTCCCGAAGGCCGGAGGGGCTTTTCCTTTGAATAAACAACCTTTAATGAATCTATACCTCTTTTTTTGCATTCGCGCCGCATTACCTTCGCAAGAGGGCAGACAGAGGTGTCATATATATCCGCAACCTCGAACAGGGCAGCATTTACCTTGTTTCCGGCACCCATGGAGGATATGACGGGTATGCCGGCTTTTTTTGCCTTTTCTATGATAGCAAGCTTTCCGGTTACGGTGTCGATTGCGTCAACCACATAGTTATATTCACGAAAGTTAAATTCATCCTGTGTTTCGGGAAGAAAGAAGGTTTTGTAAGTTTTTACCCTGCACCCCGGATTGATATCAAGAATCCTTTCTCCGGCGACGTCAACCTTATATTTACCCAAGGTGCTTTCGGCAGCTATGATCTGGCGGTTTATATTGGAAAGGCAGATCCGGTCATTATCAATAAGATCCAGAGCCCCGATACCGCTTCTTGCAAGAGCTTCGACCACATATCCGCCCACTCCGCCTATTCCGAAAACGGCAACGCGGGAGGATGCAAGCTTTTCCATAACTTCCGCTCCGTATAATAATTTTGTTCTTGAGAACCGATCCGGCATTTGATTTCAGACCTCCCTGTCCCCGCCAAGAGCATTTTGTGGTGAGAATTACTTTTTGCGACTTAATCATAATATAGCATACTACGGGTTTTTCGGGTATAATCAAGGAAAACAACGGGAAAAGGCGGAGTCGTTCCGCAATTTCCAAGGACTATAGGAAAGGAGCGGTATCGGGAATGAATTATGCGGAAGAATCCCTGAGGCTTCACGGTGAGTGGAAGGGAAAAATAGAGGTGGTTTCAAGGGTTAGCGTAAAGACGAAGGAGGATCTGTCACTTGCATATACTCCGGGGGTAGCAGAACCTTGTCTCGCCATACAGAAGGACATCAGCAAATCCTATGACCTGACAAGGCGGTACAATATGTGCGCCGTTATCACGGACGGATCCGCGGTACTGGGGCTGGGAGACATAGGACCGGAGGCGGGTATGCCCGTTATGGAAGGGAAATGCGTGCTCTTTAAGGAGTTTGGTGATGTGGATGCATTTCCGCTCTGCGTAAAAACAAAGGATGTGGATGAATTTGTTAATACGGTCGCTCTTATCTCCGGATCCTTCGGAGGCATCAATCTGGAGGATATTTCCGCTCCCCGCTGTTTCGAGATAGAGAGGAAGCTAAAGGAAAGGACGGATATTCCGATCTTCCATGATGACCAGCATGGAACGGCTGTCATTACTCTGGCGGGGCTCACGAACGCCCTCAAGGTTACGGGAAAGAAAAAGGAAGATGTGAAGATCGTAACCAGCGGAGCGGGAGCTGCGGCAATAGCCATCGTTAAGCTGCTCCTGTCCGCAGGGTTTAAGGATATTACCATGTGCGACCGGAAAGGGGCTATCTATGAGGGAAGGGACGGCCTCAACTGGATAAAAGAGGAGATGGCAAAGCAGACTAATCTCGGTAAGGAAAAGGGCAGCATAGCGGACATGCTGAAAGGTGCGGATATTTTCATAGGGGTATCCGGACCCGGAACCATAAATACCGACATGGTAAAGACTATGAACAGGGATGCCATAATCTTTGCCTGTGCAAATCCCACACCGGAGATATTCCCGGATGATGCAAAGGCGGGAGGGGCAAAGGTGATCGCTACAGGACGGAGTGACTTCCCGAACCAGATAAATAATGTACTGGCCTTCCCCGGTATTTTCAGGGGAACCTTTGACGTAAGAGCCCGGGATATAAATGAAGAGATGAAGATGGCGGCAGCAAATGCGCTTGCAGGACTTATCTCAGACAGTGAGCTGAGTCCCGACTATATCATCCCCTATGCCTTTGATCCGAAGGTAGGTCCCGCAGTTGCGGCAGCAGTTGCTGAGGCTGCGAGAAAGAGCGGGGTTGCGAGAAATGGATGAGCCTTTTGTGACGATAGACCTTCATGGGCTGACACAGGAGGAAGCGGTAAAAAAGATCGATAAGGCGCTGAAATCCGCCGGATCCGGAACCTATCAGCTTAGGTTGATCCACGGCTTTAACCGGGGCACCAGACTGAAGAATATGATCTACGACTGGTACGGGCCGGATCCGAAGGTAAAGCGGATAATGCCCGGAGATAATCAGGGAGTAACGATCCTCGTGCTGAGGGAGCTGTATTAGAGGAGCTTTATTTGGGGAGCTGTGGGCTTCTCACAAAAAAGACAAAGAAAGGACAAAGAAAAAACACATTTTTCGATTAGAATCCTGATTATAAGATCCTTTGTTGACGCAAAACAAGACTTTTTCAGGAGGAAACCGATAATGGATGAATACAGAGAAGAAAGGAAAGAGGAAACAAAACCGAAGAATGACAGCAATATCTCGGTTCCAAAGCCGTTATTTGCACTTCTTATAGTCGTTCTTTGCGGAACAATGTGTTATTCGGCATACAGCGCCGGCTATCTGAAGGGCACGGAAAAAGGACATCCGGTCCATGAGATGGCGGGAGACGCAGCGGGAAATGTGCCTGATGCTGCCCCTGAAAAGGAAGACGGCTCCGTAAAAGACTTCTTCCGTAATATGACACCCTTTGACGGGAGAAATGAAGAGAACCGGGACTCGCAGGGAAGGCCTGACGAAGGACAGGGGCAGGAATCCGGGGATAGAAGCGGAGAAAATCCGAAACCTCAGGGAGCTTTCCTTGACATAATGGTCACGACCGTATCTGACGAAGCCAGAGAGTCATACAATATTCCTGCCGGCGTGCTTATCATGAAGGCAGACAAGGACGGAGCGGCAGACAGGGCAGGACTAAAGGAGCACTCGGTAATCACTGAGGTGGACGGGCAAAAGGTATCTGCAGTCGAAGAGCTGAAGAGCATCCTGTCGGACAAAAACCCCGGCGATACCGTGGCGGTCACGGTATATGAGCCCTCCGAAAACCATGGCTATGAGCAGAAAACCGTGAATGTGACTCTGTCAGCCGGAAAGGATGATTAAAGCCGGTAAGCCGTACCGGTATGGTAAAAACGGCGACAGATAACAGAAGAAGAACATGTAAGAGAAGGCTGTTATTATATCTTTTTATAACGGCCTTCTTTGCGTGTATGATCATTGTTTTTCACAGACTGTGGGTACCCGCTTTGATTTAATTACATAATATAGTATTATTATCTTCAGGAAGACAGAATAATACGGAGAATCCGCAGAAGGAACCGGGATGGTTTCCGGAACCGGCAAAGGAAATGAAAGGTAGTATTGTATTCACAAATGATAACTGCATAGGCTGCAATAAATGTATCAAGGTTTGCAGTGCCATAGGTGCCTGTATCTCCAAGGAGGAGAACGGCCACGCGAGGATCGAGGTTGACGGAAGCAAGTGTGTTGCCTGCGGCAGCTGCATCGATGTCTGTGTCCATGGAGCCCGTGAATATGAGGATGATACGGAGCGTTTCTTTGAGGATCTGAAAAACGGGGAATCCATATCCATACTTATCGCACCGGCATTCAGAGCCAATTTCCCCTCAGAATACGGAAACGTGATCGGTGGCCTTAAGAAATTGGGCGTAAAACGGATAATAAATGTTTCCTTCGGTGCAGACATTACAACCTGGGGATATCTTAATTATATCGACAGATACAAGTTCTACGGGGGAATATCCCAGCCCTGTCCCGCTGTGGTTTCATATATTGAAAGATACCTTCCGGAGCTTATCCCCATGCTCTTTCCGGTGCAGAGTCCTCTGATGTGCGCAGCGATCTATGCACGTAAGGAGATGGGTGTCACCGACAAATTTGCATTTATAAGCCCCTGTATCGCAAAGAAGATGGAGATGGAGGATCCGCAGAACAGGGGTCTGGTACAGTATAATGTTACCTTCGAGCATTTGATGAATTACGTGAGGGAGCATAATATCAGTGCGGATTTCTCCCACAGCGATATCGAGTACGGTCTCGGACTTTTCTATCCCACCCCGGGGGGGCTTGCGGAGAACGTCAAATGGTTTCTCGGAGATCAGGTGTTTATCCGGCAGATCGAGGGTGAAAGGCGTCTCTATGAGTGGATGCACCAGAATGCAGACAGGATCAGGGATAAGGAAACCCCGTTTCTCTTTATTGATGCCCTGAACTGTGAAAACGGCTGTATCTGCGGAACTGCCGTAAATCCGGAAAAGGCCAGGACGGATGACGCATATTATGCTCTTCTCGATATCCGTGAGATGGCAAAGAAGGACGAAAGCGGCGACGCCTGGTCCAGAGGAGATACGCCGGAGGAAAGACTGAAGAATTTTAATAAGCAGTTTGAAAACCTGAAGCTGGAGGATTATCTAAGGGGCTATACCGACCGCTCTGAGGAATGCCGTTACGATATTCCAAATGAGAAGGAACTGGAGGGCATTTTTGTAAGCATGAATAAGCTTACGCCCGAGTCCAGGGAGATAAACTGCAATTGCTGCGGATATGAGAGCTGCAGGAAGATGGCGACCGCCATATATAACGGCTTTAATCATAAGGAAAACTGTATTTATTATGAAAAGACCATGGTTGAGGAGCTGGAAACCGAGAAAGCCGTTGCCGAAGGTCTTGCCGGGGCGAAGAGTGCCTTTCTTGCCAATATGTCCCATGAGATAAGGACGCCGATAAATGCCATCCTCGGAATGAATGAAATGATATTCAGGGAGAGTGAGAACCCGAATATCGTCGAATATTCCGAAACCATACGAAGTGCGGGAAATACCCTTCTGGGTCTGGTCAATAATATCCTTGATTTCTCCAGGATCGAATCAGGAGAAATGGAAATAAAGCCGGATTTTTATGATCTTTCGGATCTTTTGAATGATATGGTGAATATGATCCGTACCAGGGCGGATGCCCAGGGCTTAAAGATCATTCTTGATTTTGATCCCGGCACACCTAAAAACCTGTTCGGGGATGAAAAGCGTATAAAGCAGGTAATAATGAACCTTCTTACAAATGCGGTAAAATATACGGAAAAGGGCAGTATTACCTTCCGCGTGGGGTATGAAAAGATAAAGGATGAGCCGGGGAATGTGATCCTGAAGATATCCGTGACCGATACCGGAATCGGTATCCGGGAAGAGGATATCAGAAAGCTCTACAATGAATTTGAGCGTATCGAAGAAAAGAAGAACCGTCACATAGCGGGAGTGGGTCTGGGGATCAATCTGACAGAGAGCCTCTTGAAGCTTATGGGATCGACCCTTCAGGTTGAGAGCACATACGGTGTCGGATCCACCTTCAGTTTTGACCTGAAGCAGGGAGTTGCGAAGTGGACGGAGCTCGGAGACTATGAGTCTGCGTTCCGTGAGAATGTGGAAAAGAGAAGAGCCTGTAAAGAGAAGTTTACGGCTCCGGATGCTGAGATACTGGCGGTTGATGATAATCCGATGAACCTGGTGGTTTTCAACAGCCTTCTGAAACAGACCGGGGTACATATAGATACTGCCGAGAACGGGTTCAGGGCGGTGGAGCTTTCAGCGTCAAAGAAATACGATCTCATCTTTCTCGACCATATGATGCCGGATAAGGATGGCATTGAAACCCTGCACGAGATCAGGGAGGATGACAGCAATCCGAATAAGGAGACACCGGCTGTCTGTCTCACTGCCAATGCCATAGCGGGAGCCAGGGAAAAATACATTTCGGAGGGCTTTGACGATTATCTGTCGAAGCCTGTTGATACTGCGCAGCTTGATAAAATGCTTATAAGTATGCTGCCGGAGGAGCTGGTGGTTCCGGTCATAGGAGACGGGGACAGAGAAGACGGGGATCCCGGAAACAGGGAGATCGGTGCGCTCAAGGTGCTGGAGCATTGTAATGAGATCGACATCGACAAAGGGATTAATTACAGTGGTTCTCCGGATGCGTATCTGCCGCTGTTACAGATCTTTTATGATTCGATAGAAAGCAAATCGGATGAGATTGAGAATCTTTATGCTTCGGAGGATATAGAGAATTACACGATCAAGGTGCATGCCCTGAAGAGTTCTGCAAAGCTTATCGGGGCGACAGGGCTCGGAGAAAGGGCCCAGAGCCTGGAAAATGCCGGAAAGAAGGGGGATCTGAAATATATCCGGGAGAATCATGAGGATTTTCTACGGGAATTCCGGGAGTTTAAGACCCTGCTCGCCGATGTTTTCACCGGGAAGGCAAATGAGGATCTGCAGCCGGCCGGTCCCGAGCTTATGAAAGAAGTATATGAAGAAATGAGGGATGCGGCAGAAAAGATGGATATAGACAGGCTGGAGTCCGTATTTGAGAAAATGAAGGGCTTCCGCATTGCTGACAGTGAAAGTGAACGCTATGAACAGCTGGAAAATGCTTATTCACTGTTCGACTATGAAGGGATCGTAGAGATACTGAAGGAGTATTAAATTCTTTGAATACGGGAAACGGTTTGAAAAACATTCTGATAATGCTGGCGGCTGTTTTTTCTGTCATCCTGCTGGCGGTATGTTCCTTTGTTTCCGCGGGACGGGTAAAGACGGCAGAGGAAAACGCAGCTGCTATGGAGGCTGCTGCGGCAGCCTATGCCTCTGCACTGGCGGAGAGTGATGCCAGAGCCGATGATGCGGAAAACCTGGCAAAGGAAGCATCCGAGAGAGCCGAACAGGCGGAAAGTGCCGCAGCAGAGCCGGATTTCAGCGGCGAAGCGAAGGCATACGCGGATTTTACGGCCGGGGACAGTGAGGCAAGAAGCGCTCTTAGCGCCCTAAAACAGGATGATCCTGAGCTTATCAAAAACTACAGGATAAGGGTAAGCCTGGACAAAATGGAGACCGTGAAGCTTCCTGAGGGAGAAGCACTGCGGGTGCGCTTCAGGGGAAGCTTTTCCGAAATGACAAAACGGAGAGATGCCCTTATTCGGGTAATTGGTGACAGAGGTAGCTTTAAGGGGAAAATACATATTGCGGGGATATTGTTTGACGATTCAAAGGCTCTCGATATGGGAGCCCTTTCCGATGAGGATCTCTCGTTATGCCATGGCAGTGCTCTGCAGGGCACATCTCTTTCAAGGATCAATGGTACCGACAGCATATGCGCGGAGGCTGAATTCACTGGAAGTCAGGAGGACGAGCGGATATCGGTGGAAATACCACTTAATGACCTTGATTCTTCAGGCTTCTCCTCTGTGTATTACGATCTGTATTTTGTTGGTGAGAATAATGGCTTCACCTTTACCACCGGCTGTGATTTTACCGGGAAGGAAGAGGGGATAGACGGCTTTGACAGCATAAATGAAGCTTTTGCGATATACAGGAGCAAGGCTGCTGCCAGGCAGGACAATGCGGAAGCAAAGGAAAATGCGGAAGCAGCCATTGCGGGAATGAGAACCGCTCTTTCTGCATATCCGGAAACAGATCCTCTGGTTATCAAAATATCCGGGCGTCTTGATGAAAAGGAAGCGATTCTGAATGCTGAGGATACTGCAGCTACGGAAGCAGCCGCTTTTGAGAAGGGGGAGGTTTCCGGAACAGAAGAAGGCAGTCCGGAGGTCAAAGGCAGTGAACCCGGGAAGGATTCTCCGGCACATGCCGCCCTGCCGTCAGCATCGGGGGCTTCAAAGGGAAATACGGGGATCGGGATCATTACCGTATTGGCTTCGGTATTTGCACTTATTATGATAGCCCTGCTCTTCTTTACGGGTCTTTCCGCGATAAGAAGGATGCGTGATAATGAAACCCTGAGCCGGGTAAGGGAGGATAAGGAACGCCTGAGAGATGAGGAAAACCTGGGACTCAGAAAGAGCCTTATCGCAATAGAGGAGAGATCAGCTGCCCTCCGTAAGAGGATCGCCGAGTCAGGAGGGTACGGAAACGGGAGGGAGGAGCTGGATACGGTAATTTCACTTTTGGACAGCTTTGACACAAAGCTGGATAAACTGGAGGGCAGTCTGGCAGAATTCAGGGAAAAGCCCTCCGGGATGAAAGAGGAGAGCGGACAGGCCTTACAGGATGCAGCAAAGGCTATGGACAGCCTTTCAGGCTCCGGAGAAAGCCTCGGGAGAAGCATAACAGGGATCACAGAGCAGCTTGATGAGACCGGCGGGTCGGTCAGGGATATTAATAAAGCTGCTACGATCATCTCCGATGTGGCAAGTGAGACCAATCTTCTTTCTCTGAATGCCTCCATAGAGGCTGCCCGTGCCGGTGAAGCGGGACGCGGCTTTGCGGTGGTTGCGGGAGAAATATCAAAGCTCGCGGGACAGACGGAAAGATCTGTTCAGGAAATAAGCAGTACCGTTGAAAAACTGAATTCGGATTTTGAAAAAACCCATAAGCTTATGCAGCAGCTTGAAAAATATTCTAAGGAACAGCAGGAAGGACTGGCTCTGGCAAGGAACGGCTTCGCTGATGCAAAGAAGCATATCCTTGATAAAGGGGATCTTACCGTTGAGCGGGCAGAAGATATCGCCGGCATCGAAAAAGAGCTTCAAGATCTGAAGAAGCTTAGCCGTGAACTGAGAAAAGAAACTCTTGAAGCGGCCTCATCCCTTCAGTCCCGGGAAAATAAAGGGGGACTTCTTTCGGAGATTGACGCCGGCCTGGAAGATATGGGGAAGTCCCGTGTTTAACAGAATCCTGCTTTATGGCATCCGGATCCTGCTGCTTTCCGCTCTTTTTTTAAGCGGCTGTGCCAACGGAAAAGCGTCCCCGGAGCCGGAAAGCGTAGAGAAGACGGATAGCGCAGCCGCCGTATCTGTAGCCCCGGAAAAGAACAGCTTCAATTCTCTTGATATTCCGACACAGATAACGAAGATCGGTGACGATTACTTTATCGTTGACTGTTATCATAACCAGATCATCTTTAATGACAATACGGATGATCCTCTTGAGGACTGGTCTGTGATGACAGATGAGATCAATAAAGGTCATACCCTTGCCGGTGACGGAAGGGTCTATCTGACCGATGACACGGAAAATGACCGTATCCTCGTCTATAAAAAACAGGGAGATGGCTTCACCCTTACGCAGATATTCGATAATATCACATCCCGTCCCCATTACATTGTTTATGATAAGGAGAGGGAAGCCTTTTATGTCTGGTGCTCAATGAGCGGGGAAATGTATATTTTTAAGGATGATAAGAAGGACGGGAGCCTGTATATCTCCGACGTGAAATCCGTTCCGGAGCTCAATGGGGTTTATGTGCGCTCTTTCTCGCTTATCGGTGACGGGATTTATTTTGTTTCAGGGAATAAGAGCATACTAAAGGCGGATCCGGACACCTTTGAAATACTTGAAAGATATCCGGTGCCTTCATCTATGGCGGGTATGATACAGATAACCCGGATCGGTGAGTACTTTTATATCACGGTATCGACCGATGATAAATGGAATCAGGACTATGCCACGATATTACGATGCCATTCTTTAAGGGGTCTGCAGAATAATGAATATGAAGACATCTATCATTATTTCATCGGAGGCGGAACCCCTTATTTTATCTCGGAAATCGACGGAGAATACTATTTAACCGAGCACCGTCTTCCGGAGCATTCGATATGGCGCTTCCGCCCGGAGGGCGAAGAGATACTGGTGGAGAACGTATACTGACCGGACTTGACAAAAGAAAAATAATGTAGTATTTATTTCAAGGTGATTTAGTTAAAAGAAATTTAGCTAAATCATTTTGAGTTATTATTACTATGTAACACGGTTTTCAAAACCACATGCGGCCGGAGTAAGGCCGCGGAAAAACAGCTTTATTTAAAGGAGATATGAAGAATATGGAATTTGAAGAGGTAAAGAGGATAATCGTTGACACTCTCGGCTGTGATGAGGATCAGGTGACCCCCGAGGCAAACATTATGGATGATCTTGAAGCTGATTCACTGGATCTGGTTGAACTTCATATGGCATTCGAGGAAGCACTGGATATAAAGATCCCTGATGAAACACTGGCGAAGCTTCAGACAGTAGGGGATATCGTGGAGTATCTGAAGGAAGCAGCAGGCTGACATGGAAAAAGAAGAGCGTTCGTTAAAGACTGTCTTAATGACAGTTACGAGAAAGCTGGCGCCTGACTATGTGAACTGTAAGTCCTGCGGAAGGCGGGCCGTTAGGAAGGTGTGGCAGGAGAATATGAATATCTGCCCCTTCTGCGGGCGTTATCAGGCAATGTCAGCAGATCAGAGGCTGGGTCTTATCTTTGATCCGGGCAGCAGACAGGACTTCAATTCCGACGCCGGGGTAAGGGATCCACTGAATTTCCCGGGTTATTCGGAAAAAGCTAAAAAGCTCGAAAAAAAGACGGGATTAAAGGAATCTGCGGTTACAGCTTTTGGCCGGATAAACGGCATAAGGGTAGTCGCGGTGGTTCTGGACACCCGCTTTTTTATGGGCAGCATGAGCAGCATAGTGGGGGAGAAGGTTACCAGGGCCGTGGAGACGGCAGACAGGGAGAAGCTCCCTCTTATTATTTTCGCTGCGAGCGGAGGCGCCAGGATGCAGGAGGGGATACACTCCCTGATGCAGATGGCGAAGACATCCTCTGCGGTGCAGGAATTTTCGGAAAACGGAGGGCTTTATATCAGCTGTCTCACACATCCCACCACAGGGGGAGTGACGGCGAGCTTCGCGACTCTTGGAGACATTACACTGGCGGAGCCCGGTGCGCTTATCGGCTTTGCGGGTCCGAGAGTTATAGAGCAGACCATCGGAGTCAAGCTCCCCAAGGGCTTCCAGAGAGCGGAATATCTGCATAAACACGGCTTTGTTGACAGGATAGTAAAGAGACAGGAGCTGAAGGAAGTGCTCTACGACATCCTGAAGCTGCATGAGGATTCCCGCGGCGGCTTTGCGGAGGATATCCGGAAGGGAGGCCAGGGATGATAAGAGAATCTCTTATGGAAGTCGGACGCATCAATATGCAGATGGAGGAGCTAAGGTCAAAGGGAAGGGCAGAGGACGACCAGGAAATGCTGGATCTTTCCATGGAGAAAGCAAGGCTGCTCCGTCCCTGTGTGAACCTCACGGCGGAGGACAAGGTCTTTCTTGCGAGGAAAATAGAGAGACCGCATATAGATGACTTTATCAAGGCGCTTTTTACCGATTTCTTCGAGCAGAGGGGTGATCACCTCTATGACGACGATCCCGCGATATACGGCGGGATAGCAAGGTTCCACGGGATCCCGGTAAGTGTGGTGGGACACCGGAAGGGACATACCGCCGAGGAAAACGTGGCATATAATTTCGGAATGGCAAAGCCCGAAGGCTACAGAAAGGCTCTGCGGATAATGGACCAGGCGGAGAAATTCGGGCGGCCCATAATCACATTCATCGATACGCCGGGGGCTTTTCCGGGGATCGACGCGGAGGAGCATGGCCAGGGAGAGGCCATTGCCAGAAATATGGCCAGGATGAGCAGTTATCATGTGCCGGTGATATCAATTGTAACGGGCGAGGGAAGCTCCGGCGGAGCTCTTGCTCTGGGAGTATGCAACAGACTTCTGATGCTGGAATACGCGGTTTATTCCGTTTTGAGCCCCGAAGGCTTTGCCAGCATACTCTGGAAGGATTCCTCGAGACATGCCGAAGCCTGCGAGATAATGAAGCTTACAGCGGATGACATACGGGAAGCAAATGTGGCGGATGAAGTGATCCCTGAGCCTCTGGGTGGAGGACAGGAAAACCCGAAGCGCCTTTACGGCAGCATGGATATGGCAATAGAAAAGAATCTGTCCGCATTAATGGCTATGTCACCGGGAGAACTTTTAAGGGACAAAAGAAGAAAGTTCAGGGGGATGCAGTAGGAATGATGAAAGGAATAGAAATAATCTCTACCGGAACAGGTCTGGGATCAAAGGTGATGACCAATGACGATTTTTCAAAGATCGTCGAGACCGATGACGAGTGGATCTACACGAGGACGGGAATCCGCTCCAGACACTTCTGCAATGAGAACGAGAATAATCTGAGCCTCGCGACGGCTGCCGCGAAGCAGGCACTGGAAAGAGCCGGTATCCCGAGGGAAGAGGTAGGTTGTGTTGTATGCGCTACGGTGACACCGACTTACGCATCACCCTCAACAGCCTGTCTCCTTCAAAGGGAGCTGGATCTGCCCGGAGACATTCCGGTTCTGGATATTAATGCTGCCTGTGCAGGCTTTATTTACGGTCTGGAGGTTGCAAGGGGACTTTTATCCTCGGGAGACAGACCTTATGGAATAGTCATCGGTGTCGAGGAGCTTTCAAAGGTCATTGATATGACAGACCGTTCCACCTGTGTACTGTTCGGCGACGGGGCCGGAGCCGCAGTCGTTAGAGCGGATAAGGATCTTCTTTTCGAGGACTATCTCGGCGCCAAGGGAGGTCTGGAGATATTTATCGAGGGAGTAGGCTCTGAAAAGTCAACGGTTCATATGGAAGGCAGAGAGGTCTTTAAGTTTGCGGTTTCAGCCATACCCAGGGTTATGAACGCGATCTTTGAAAAAAGCGGAAAAACCATGGAGGATGTGGATCACTGTATCTGTCATCAGGCAAATGCCAGGATCATTGATCATGTGGTGAAGAAATACAAGGCTCCCGAAGAGAAATTCTACAAAAATATGGATCATTTCGGAAATACCAGTGCCGCATCGGTTCCGATCGCAATGAACGAGATGTGGGAAAAGGGAATGATAAAGAAGGATGAAACGCTGCTGCTCGTGGGCTTCGGCGGAGGTCTTACCATGGCGGGAGCCATGCTGAAATACCGCGGGGTATGAAAAAGATCCTTCGCTGGCACTCAGAGTGACTGATAAGGAAAGAATATGAAATATCTAAATGAAATACTTGGAACAGAGTTCCCTGTGATACAGGGAGGAATGGCGAATATCGCAACGGGAAGCTTTGCGGCGGACTGTTCAAATGCCGGTGCCTTCGGGCTTATCGGGGTAGGAGGCATGGATGCGGCGGGACTTCGGGAAGAGATAAAAAAGTGCAGGGAAAAAACGGACAAACCCTTCGGAGTCAATATAATGCTTATGAATCCGGATGTTGATAACCTGGCACAGACTGTTATCGACGAGGGCATAAAGGTTGTTACCACCGGAGCCGGTAATCCGGGTAAGTATATGGATGCCTGGAAGGCTGCGGGTATCACCGTGATACCCGTTGTGGCCGCGCCCATACTTGCGAAGCATCTTGTGGACTGCGGGGCGGACGCTATCATAGCAGAAGGAACGGAAAGCGGAGGGCATGTAGGAGAGATGACAACCATGACCCTTGTGCCGCAGGTATGCGATACGGTGAAGGTTCCTGTTATAGCAGCGGGTGGAATAGCCGACAGAAGGCAGTTCAATGCTGCGATGGCTCTGGGAGCTGTCGGTGTGCAGGTCGGAACCTGTCTTCTCGGAAGCATGGAATGTCCGATCCATGAAAACTACAAGCAGGCAATAATAAAGGCTAAGGGGAGCGACACCATAGTAACAGGCAGAAGTGTTAACGCTCCGGTCCGGATCCTTAAGAACAAAATGGCCCGTGCCTATGTCAAGGAGGAAAAAAGAGGAGCCGGAAGGGACGAGTTGGAGAAATTCACTCTCGGAAGCCTGAGGAAAGCGGTATTTGACGGTGATACAGACAACGGAAGCCTTATGGCGGGACAGACCTGCGGCCAGATTTCAGAGATACGTTCCTTGAGGGAAATATTTGAAGAGATCTGTGCGGATTTTTAAGATCCTTCGCTGACGCTCAGGATGACAGCAGGATGTGACGCTCAGGATGACAGCAGGATGTGACGCTCGGGTAGGAAAAAGTCCAAGGGGTCTCCGCTTTGCTACGATCCATCCCAAACGCACGTCCACCGGACGAGCAGGATCGTTTTACGGGCAAGATTTGCAAAGACAGACAGTCATTTTAACGAAAAAGGATAAGACATGACAGAAGAAAGATCAGAACAGACCGAAAGAAGATGCGCGCTTGTAACAGGCGGAAGCCGGGGCATCGGAAGAGCGGTGGCTATAGCCCTTGCAAAGGCGGGGCATCCGGTGATGATAAATTATTCCGGAAATATCGATGCCGCCGAGGAAACCGCCATGCTCTGTGCAACAACGGATATGGACCTTCCGGTTTTCATAGAGCAGACGGACGTTTCTGACGAGGAAAGTGCGATAAGGCTCGTCAAAACCGCGGAGGAGAAGCTGGGGCACCTGGATATCCTTGTAAATAACGCGGGGATAACAAGGGACGGCCTGATCCTGAATATGAAGACCGAGGATCTTGAAGCGGTGATGGATCTGAACCTTAAAGGAACCTTTTATTGCTGCAGGGAGGCCGCAAAATTCATGATGAGACGGCGCTACGGCAGGATAATCAATATGGCCAGCATTGTGGGCATAAGAGGAAATGCGGGACAGACCAATTATTCCGCCAGCAAGGCGGCCGTGATAGGGCTTACTAAAAGCCTTGCAAAGGAGCTGGCCAGCAGGAAGATAACGGTCAATGCTATAGCTCCGGGTTATATTGACACGGATATGACGAAAAAGATGAGTGAGAAGGCTATAGAGGCAACCGTCAAGTCCATTCCCTTAAAAAGAGCGGGAAAACCGGAGGAGGTCGGAGCCCTGGCAGCATTCCTCGCATCGGAGGAGGCCGCGTATATCACAGGACAGGTTATTGGTGTAGACGGAGGAATGGGAGCATAAGATGAACAGGAGAAAGGTAGTTGTA
The DNA here is from genome assembly GCA_947167135.1 of uncultured Lachnospiraceae bacterium. Lineage (GTDB taxonomy): Bacteria > Bacillota > Clostridia > Lachnospirales > Lachnospiraceae > NK4A144. The sequence goes on along the minus strand of CAMVGV010000024.1, from coordinate 21,257 downwards.
ACCGGTATAGGAACCGTAAACCCCATAGGAAACAGTGCGGAGGAAAGCTGGAAGGCGATAGAAGAGGGACGGCATGGCATAGGAAGGATAAGCCGTTTCGATGTATCGGAGTTTTCGGTAAAGCTTGCGGGAGAGGTAAAGGATCTGGATTTCGCCGGGAAATTCGGAAAGAAGGAGGAGAGAACCTGCGATCTCTTTACCCAGTACGCCCTCTATGCTGCGGAGGAGGCTTATTCAATGAGCGGTCTCGGTATCTCAAAGGAAAATCCCGATGAGAGGGCCGGAGTAATCATATCAAGCGGGATCGGAGGCATAGGTCTTACCGAAAAGGAGCATGACAGGGGACTTGAAAAGGGCTTTGAGCGGATAAATCCCCACTATATTCCAATGACCATAGCAAACATGGCGGCAGCAAGCGTAGCCATAAGGTACGGCTTCAAGGGCATGTGCTCCTGCCCCGTAACGGCCTGTGCGGGAGGAAGCAATGCGATCGGAGATGCCTTTCACAGGATAAGGGACGGCTATGAGGACGTGATGATCTGCGGCGGAACCGAGGGTGCCGTTTCACCCATTGCTGTGGGAGGCTTTGCGAGCATGAGGGCTCTCTCAAGGGCGGAGGATCCTGACAGGGCAAGCATTCCCTTTGATGCGGAGCGGAGCGGCTTCGTAATGGGAGAGGGCGCCGGTATACTCATTCTGGAGGAGGAAGAGCACGCAAGAGCCCGGGGAGCGAGGATACTCGCAGAGGTTGCAGGCTACGGCGCAAACTGCGACGCCTATCATGTAACTGCGCCGGATCCGGAGGGAGAAGGCGGCAGGCGCTGTATGGAGCTTGCCATAAGCGATGCGGGGATAAAGGCTGAGGATATTGACTATATCAACGCTCACGGAACATCCACACATCTTAATGATGCGGGAGAGACCAAAGCGATAAAGAAGGTTTTCGGTGAACACGCAAGGAAGCTTAAGGTTTCAAGCACGAAATCCATGACAGGACATCTTCTCGGAGGTGCCGGAGGAGTGGAAGCGGTATTCTGTGTTCAGGCTCTTCGCCACCGGTTTATACCGCCTACGGTAGGATACAAGGTTCCCGATCCCGAGTGTGATCTGGACTATGTACCCGTCAAGGGAATAAGCGCCGATCTTAACTATGTTTTAAGTAACAGTCTGGGCTTTGGAGGACATAACGCCTGCCTTATATTTAAGAAAGTGTGAATGATGTGAGTGATGAAGCAAGAACCCCGAAAACCTTATCCGCAACGGAGATAGCGGAGATACTTCCACATAGATATCCCTTTGCCCTGGTGGACAGGATAGAAGATCTTGAACCCGGAAAATGGGCCAGGGGAAGGAAATGCGTTACAATGAACGAAGGCTTTTTCCGCGGGCATTTTCCGGGGCGTCCGGTGATGCCGGGAGTACTTTTAATAGAAGCTCTTGCCCAGACCGGGGCGGTAGCAATGCTTTCACTTCCGGAAAACAGAGGGAAGCTCGCTCTCTTCGGCGGAATAAAGAACGCAAGGTTCAAGAAACAGGTAGAGCCCGGGGACGTTCTGGAGCTTTATTGCGAGCTTACCGAAATGAAGGGGCCTGTTGGCATCGGAAAAGCCGAAGCAAGAGTGAACGGAGCTCTTGCAGTCCGTGCCGAGCTCACGTTTGCCTTAACCGGGGCGGAGGGTGAATAAAAGTGCTCAGCCAGTCCTTGAACGATCTGTACAGTGCCCTCCGGGTGTATTTCTATATGCAGATATATTCAAAATTTGAGACAAAGGAGGCGACCCTGACAGCGGTTGAGTCTTTTTCCATGGAGTGCATAAAGTATCTGGGGGAGCCAACCGTATCCGAGTTTGCGCATTTAATGGGGATTTCCAGCCCTAATGCGGCTTACAAGGTAAACAGTCTTGTGAAAAAGGGATATATAGAAAAAAAGCAGTCGGAAAACGACAAGAGGGAATTTCATCTCCGTCCGACGGAAAAATATATGAGGTATTACCGGATAAGTCAGGATTATATAAATACAGTGGTCGAAAGATGTAAAAAAAGATTTTCCGAAAAAGAAATGGAAGATCTGGATTCAATGATGCAGATAATCAGAACCGAGCTGATGCCGGAAATAAATGTAACATAAAAAGCAGGTAAACCCTGCCGGAATCATATTGATACGAAGGAAAATGAAAACCGTCGAAAAACCCGGCAATAATGCTCAGGCAGTGCGGTCTTCACTCTTCCTGCTGAATTCTTTCTGAAAACTTTCAAACTCTGCTTTTTCTTCCTTTGAAGCAGGCCTGAAATTCTCACTTCCGCAGTCGGGACACCTTTCCACCAGTCCGACGCGGTCAAACATAAACAGACATTTCTTGCAAGTGTAGACCATTTTTCAAACTCTCCTGAAAACTCTTCGTTCTTCTGATTATACCACAGAGAAAGCCAATGATGAATAGAAAAATTTAAAATACCACCTGGTTTCTTCCCTGTGTTTTTCCGAGGTACAGCTTCTCATCAGCTGAATTCACCACGTCATCTATGGAATTGTGGAAATCATATTCCTCGAGTCCGAATGTCATGGTGAGCTTTATAACAATATCATTATATTTGAAGGTGGTCTGGGAGATCTTTGTCTTCAGGTCGTTTAGCCGCATGGCGGCATCATCTCCGTTCATGCTGGTGTAGACAAAGAGGAATTCCTCTCCTCCCCATCTTGCAACGAAGCCGTCATCTCCCATATCATCCTTAAGTATTTCAGCCATCTGCACGAGGACCGCGTCGCCTGCTTCATGTCCGTAGGTATCATTTACCTTCTTAAAGAAATCTATATCACCAATGGCTATATTCAAATAGAAATCCACATCTCTTGATCTTTTCAGGATCTTTTCTATCCGCTCCATGGCATCCCGCCTGTTCGGAAGTTTGGTAAGGGTGTCGGTTTTTGCGAGCTTCTCTATCTTCTTATTATATTTAACCAGCTTTTCTTCCATTTCCATTGAGTCCTTGGAAAAGAGAAATGCTATGATAAAGAAAACAAAGAAGGTGGAAAAGGTGTTTAATATATTAAGAAAATACATGGTGTTCTGTTCTACCGTGTATACGGGAGGATGGAGATGTATATAGAAATAGAGTGCCAGCCTGAACAGACAGAGGAAACCGGAAAAAACAGCCTTATAGAGAAAATTCCGGTAAGAGGTAAGGATAGAAAAGAGCATCAGGGAGAAGATCATATGCTGGTATGAGCAGTCCCAGCCCATTATCCCCACAAAGGCGGCAACCCAGCCCAGAGTGAGAAGCTCGATGAAATGCTGCGTCAGAATGGTGTAGCCCTGATATGTCATGGTAAAGGCAACAATATATCCAAGCAGACAAAACAGGCTTACCACAGCAGCGATGGTATATCCGGTCGCAAACAGCACAACAGACTGTACGGTGAAAAACAGGTACAGGAATAAAGAAGTACAACGCATTATGACAGATGCTTTCTTCGTCTCGTTTTCATCTGCCACATCCATTAATATGAAGTTTTTCAGTTTATGTGCCAGTCCCATGAAGAAACAGTCCGATCCCCCAAAAACCCCTGCCTAAGAGTATAATACAAAAAAGACAAAAAATATATACAATTTTTACCATACTTAGGTTATTATGAATAGGACAAAAACAAAAACCGGAGGTTAAAGGTGCCGTGGTGCTTCAGAGCGGAGCAAAGCATAAACTAAAGATAATAGCCTGTGATCTGGACGGAACCCTTTTATTAAACGGGAGTCAGGAGCTAACCGATGCGGCACCGGGGCTGATACACCGTCTTACTGAGAGAGGAATAATCTTTTTTGCGGCCAGCGGCAGGCAGTACGCAAATCTGCAGAGGCTGTTTTCGCCGGTCAGGCAGGAGATCGGATATATATGTGAAAACGGCTGCTTAACCTTTATAGACGGGGAAATGATAAGCCGTGAAGAGATGGAGGATTCTCTTGCAATTGAGATAATAGACGCGATCGAAGCGGTTCCCGGTGCAGAGGTTCTTGTATCCGGGGTGAATACGAGTATAATACCTGACAGGGACCTGGGTTATTATGAGCTTTTGAGATTTACCGTGAAAAATAACGTTACACGGGTCAAGGATGTCAGGGAAAAAAGAGAGCCGTTCTTTAAGATATCCGCCTATGTAAAGACCGGGCTTACGGATGAGCAGATAAGAAACTGGAAAAGCCAATTTGAAGGTAAATGTACGGTAGTCACAGGCGGCAGTGAATGGCTGGATTTTATGCCGCCCGGCGTTCATAAGGGTCTTGCCCTTGAAAAGGTTCTTGGCCGTCTCGGTATCCCTGCCGAAAACCTGCTTTGCTTCGGAGATAACGAAAACGACAGGGAAATGCTGGAAATGGCGGGATGTCCCATCACCATGGACACGGCGGTGGAAAGTGTTAAGGAACTCGGAAAATATCACACGGATACTGTGGAGCATGCTCTTGAAAAAATACTTGACGGAGAATTGACATGGTAAAGAAAACTGTGGTTTTTATTATGATAACTGCCCTGCTGTTTTCTCTCGCCTCCTGCGGAAAGACGGGAAAGGACAGTATCGCGGAGAATGATAATCTTACCCGGATCCTTGGGACCGGAGCGGCAGGCATGGGCGGAAGCCGGGGAGACGAGGCTGTTGCGGAGCTTCCCGATGTCAATACCGCCAATATGCGTTCCACCCCCGGGGAGGGCGTTGATTATTTTAAGCTGGTGGATGGGACCACTACGACGCTGGATGCCGGTGACTATACGGTGGGAATGGCAGACAAGATGTGTTCGGTAACCGTGATGGATGCGGACGGAAAAGTTGTCGATACCGTTACAATAGCAGCTCAGGGGGACGGGGGAAAATCCCCCATGAAGGGAGCGGCTGAGATAACGGTTCCGGAGGGAGGTACGGCGGTTTCCGTTGGAGGAACCTGCATCGCGCAGAAACATGGCGCAAAGAAATAGTTTAAGGAGGAGTAACGAATGTCCGGAATAAAGAACCTGCGGACACTGACAATGGCATCATTTCTGGTTGCCATTGGGATAATAGCCGGTTTCTTAAAGGTTCCGATAAGCAATGTACTCGAGATACGTTTTTCCGCCGTGCCGCTTGCGGCAGCGGGTCTTTTGTTCGGACCGGCCATAGCAGCGGTGAACGGGGCACTGACTGATATCGGAGGATATATAGTTAAGCCCACCGGTCCCTTTTTCCCGGGATTCACAATTTCAGGTATCGTGAGCGGTATTATTTTCGGGTTGTTTCTTCACAACAGATCCGGAGCGGCGTACAGCCTGAAAAGAATTAGCGCGGCAGTCATTGTCAACACGGTTGTCGTGAATCTTCTGCTGAGTTCGCTCTGGCTCACCATGCTCTACGGGAGCGGAGGATTTGCAGCGGTGCTTTCCATGAGGCTTCTTAAGGAGCTTGTTATGATACCGGTAAACATTATCATCATCGCCGCCATCGCGGGACCTGTAAACAGTCTTGCGCGGAAGGGCGCGTTATCTCAGTAATTTACAGAAGGAAACAATATCATCATGCAGGAAATGACATACGAACAGGCTGTGCAGTATCTGGACAGGGTGCCGAAGTTTTCGCCCCGTTCCATAGCAAACGGCCAGGAGCCGTATAATCTGTCGGCCATATCAGAGCTTTTACTCCGTCTCGGGAATCCGCAGGATCAGCTGAGATTCGTACATATCGCAGGCACCAACGGCAAGGGCTCCACTGCCGCCTTTCTAAGCCGTATACTTGTGGAAAGCGGCTACAAGGTCGGGGTGTACTCCTCTCCGCACCTTAATGATTATACAGAGAGAATGCAGATACTTACTCCCGGGAAGGAGCCGGAACCGATTTCCGGGGATGACTTCGGCTTCCTCACGGGTCTTGTCAAGGATCGCGCCGAGGATATGAAGCGGGACAGGATACAGTACCCTTCGGAATTTGAAATAATCACTGCAATGGCTTTTCTCTATTTTCTGGAGCAGGAGGTGAATGTAGTGATCCTGGAAACGGGGCTCGGTGGAAGGCTGGATGCCACGAATGTGATAAAAACCCCGGATCTGGCGATCCTTACCACCATAAGCTACGACCATACCGAGATCCTTGGGGAGACCCTGGAGCAGATAGCATATGAAAAGGCAGGGATCATAAAGGAAAACGGGGACATCATCATGTATCCCCAGACTCCGGAGGTAGAGGCGGTTTTTGAGAATGTCTGCAACGAAAGAAAGGCATGGCTTCACCGGACCATACTTCCGTCGAAGATAAATGAGATAAGCTTAAGGGGACAGACCTTCGACCTTCCGGGGCAGAAGGATCTGGAAATCGCACTTCCGGGTATCTATCAGGTGGGGAACGCTTCCCTTGCCATAGGTGCGGCAAAGATACTGTATACCAGAGGCTATGAAAACATAAACGATGATTCCATGCGGCGGGGCTTAAAGAAAACCAGTATTCCGGGGAGATTTGAGCTCCTGCAGAGCGATCCGACGGTTATAGTTGACGGGAGCCACAATGAGGAGGGCGCGATGGTACTCGCCCGGAGCATCGAATCCCAGTTCGGGGAAGAGCAGAAGGTCATGTTTATTATGGGAGTGCTCGCGGATAAGGAGTATGACAGGATGACGGCGGAGATTGCCCATCTCGCAAAGAAGTTTTTCACGGTAACACCGGCTTCCCACCGGGCGCTTCCGGCTGCTCAGCTTGCACAGTTCATACATTCCGCGACGGGGCTTACTGCAACGCCCTGCAATTCCGTGCAGACTGCTGTACGGATGGCGCTGTCCCAGGCGGAAGAGGACGATGTGATCTGCATTTTCGGCTCCTTCTATTATGTGGGGGAGGTACGGAAGCTTTTCAATGCAGATGACGGAACGGGAAGGAAAACCGAAGCCGGCGGGCGTGAGGGAAAGCATACGGTAAACGAAAACGGGATTTCCGGTGAGAAGAAAGAAGAGAAAAAGAAAAAGCGCGGCTTGTTCTCTTTCTTCAGAAGATAGATGTATCTGTTCAGAATCCGGGGGGGTCTGAACAGATACAGATAAATGTGGTATACTATGAGGAAATCAAAGTCTAGTAAGACAGAGGAGGTACTATGGGATTAATCAGAGCAATAGGCAATGCTGCAGGCAGTGTTCTTGCCGACCAGTGGAAGGAGTATTTTTACTGTGACTCCATTGACGAGACCATTCTGGTGGTAAAAGGACAGAAAAGAACCAGTGAAAAGAGACAGTCTTCAAATACAAAGGGCGAAGACAATATCATAACCAACGGGTCGGTGATCGCGATCAATGAGGGTCAGTGTATGATCATCGTTGATCAGGGAAAGGTTGCCGAGGTCTGCGCGGAGCCCGGGGAATTTACATATGATGCTTCAACAGAGCCATCGATCTTCAGCGGCGGTCTGGGAAAGGGAATCGTAGATTCCTTTAAGAATATCGGAAAGCGTTTTACCTTCGGCGGTGACGCTCCCAAGGATCAGAGGATCTATTTCGTTAATATCAAGGAGATCATCGGAAATAAGTACGGTACTGCCAATCCCGTGCCTTTCCGCGTGGTAGACAATAATATAGGTCTTGACATTGATATTTCGGTCAAGTGCTTCGGAGAATATTCATACAAGGTAGTTGATCCTGTTCTCTTCTATACCAATGTCTGTGGAAATGTTACGGATGTTTATGAGAGAGAGGAGATCGACTCCCAGCTGAAGTCAGAGCTCCTGACGGCACTGCAGCCTGCTTTCGCACAGATCTCCGCAAAGGGAGTGCGTTACAGTGAGGTTCCCGGACATACGAATGAAATCGCGGATGCGTTAAATGAGATCCTTTCGAAGAAGTGGTCAGAGCACAGAGGCATCGCCATCGCTTCCTTCGGCGTTTCCTCCATAAAGGCGGACGAGGAAGACGAGAGGATGATCAAAGAGGCTCAGAGAAATGCCATCAACAGGAATCCCGGCATGGCAGCCGCAACCCTTGTGGGTGCTCAGGCTCAGGCTATGCAGGATGCTGCAAGGAACGAGGGCGCCGGCGGCGCGATGTTCGGCTTTGCAGGTATGAATATGGCAGCAAATGCAGGAGGTATGAACGCCGGACAGCTTTTCCAGATGGCAGGCGCACAGGCACCTCAGGGCGCAGCACCTGCACCGGCAGCGGGTGGAGCAGCTCCTGCTGCGGCAGCAGCACCCGGTGGCTGGGTATGCCCCCAGTGCAATACCCAGAATACCGGTAAGTTCTGCACGAACTGCGGAACCCCGGCTCCGGCACCTGCAGCGTCCGCGCAGTGGTTCTGCCCTGACTGCGGAACAAAGAACGAAGGAAAGTTCTGCACGAACTGCGGTCATCCGAAGCCCTGATCCGGCGATACGGTTCAAAACAGCAGCTGAATATGTATTAGAAAAGGCTGTCCCTTTGCGGGCAGCCTTATTACGGAGGAAAAAGAAATGACCAGAGAAGCAGCGGAAAAGAAGCTTGCAGAGTACGGGCAGGAGCATGTTCTTAAGTATTTTGACGAGCTTGATAAGGAAGACAGAGAGCGGCTTTTAAGCCAGATAGAGGAAACGGATCTCAACGTGCTTAAACACATCGGGGAAGCGGAAGTGGGCTTGAAAAGAGGTGTTTTTTCTCCTATCAGGGTCATGCAGAGGGCAGAGATCTTATCCCGTGAGAAGGAATTTCACGATGAGGGAGTAAGGGTCATCCGTGCAGGAAAGACCGCAGCACTGCTTCTTGCTGGAGGAATGGGCACAAGGCTCGGTTCCGACAATCCAAAGGGAATGTATGATATCGGGATAAACAAGCCTGTGTATATTTTCCAGCGGATCATAGAGAATCTCCTTGATGTGGTGCATGAGACCGATACCTGGATCCGTCTGTTCATTATGACCAGTGAGGCAAACCATGATGCAACCGTAAAATTTCTCAGGGAAAAGAAGTTCTTCGGCTATAAGGAGGACCGGGTCACATTCTTTAAGCAGAGCATGGCACCGGCCTGTGATTTTAACGGAAAGCTCTATATGGAGGATAAGGGCAGGCTCTTTACTTCACCGAACGGTAACGGGGGCTGGTATTCATCAATGGTGCGTGCCGGTCTCGACAAGCTGCTTTCCGATGAAGGCATTGAATGGATAGACCTCTTTGCTGTGGATAATATACTGCAGCGCATCCTGGATCCCTGTTTTGTGGGAGCGACCGTTCTGGATCATGCATCAGTGGGGGCAAAGGTGGTAAAAAAGGCAGTCCCGGACGAAAAGATCGGAGTAATGTGTCTGGAGGACGGAAGACCCTCAATAGTGGAGTACTATGATCTTTCACAGGAAATGATGGATGAAAAGGATGAGAATGGGGATCCTGCATATAATTTCGGTGTGATCCTGAACTACCTTTTCCATGTGAGTGAGCTTGACAGGGTAAGTGAAGACCGTATGCCTCTTCATGTGGTGGAGAAGAAGATCAAATACATGGCGGATGACGGAAGCATAGTCAAGCCGGACAAGCCTAACGGTTATAAATTCGAGCAGCTGGTATTAGATATGATACACCAGCTTGACAGCTGTCTCCCCTATGAGGTCATAAGGGAGCATGAATTTGCACCGATAAAGAACGCAACGGGCGTGGACTCAGTGGAAAGCGCCAGAGAACTGGCGCTAAAAGACGGAATAGAATTATGACCTGTCATTCCGACCGAAGCGAAGAAGCTTTATCATTCACGAAAAGTATTCATTGAAGAGCTTCTGTATCCCGCAGCGGAAGCAGAGGAACATTCCGAGTATCCCTCCAAGAGCAGCCTGGGCTATTTCGTAGGGAAGCTTTATCATAGCGTACTCAAAGGTGCTGTAGACAAAGATCTTTCCAAGGGTGTAGCCCGTTACCATGATCACCCCACCGATGATGACTCCCGTGAGCGCACCGGCGAAGCGGTGGTTCGGCATGAATTTGTGTGAAAAAAGGGATATTACCACCGCCTGAAGTCCGTGCGTGACCAAAGACACGAACATGGGCAGCGGGTAGAACAGCATGTCTCCGAGGAAGGAGCCGATACCACCCACCACAAAGGCTTCAAGGGGGTTTAACAGTATGGCTGCGAGACATATGACTGCGTCGCAGAGATACAGGTGTCCTCCCGGAACGGGGATTCCGAAAGAGCTCATTGCAATGTTCATTGCAAGAAATAGTGCGGTTACTGTTATTCTTTTTGTTGTTATTGTATTCATGGCTGCAAATCTATCATAAAAGAAAATGATTGTAAATAAGGTTTTTTCCGATAACGGACTATAGTTTGTATCTATAATTGAGGAGAACTTCTGTGATATTTGATACCCACTGTCATTATGATGATGAAAGATATGCTGAGGACAGGGACAGCGTAATAGAGACTGCACGTTCGGAGGGGGTTTCGCATTTTGTGAACGTGTCCGCAGACAGGAGATCATTAGACGGCACCCTTGAGATCCTGAAAAGCTTTCCCTTTGCATACGGGGCTCTCGGTATCCATCCTTCGGAAATAGAAGGGCTTGATGAAGGCGTTATGGCGGAGATCGCCGAAAAAACACGAAATAACAGCAGGATCGTGGCTATCGGCGAGATCGGACTTGATTATTGGGAGGAAGGTCCGGATAAAAAGGATCAGGCATTCTGGTTCAGAAGGCAGCTGGAGCTTGCAAGGGAGCTTGATAAGCCGGTTATCATCCATTCCAGGGATGCGGTGCAGGACACATACGATATCCTGGAGGAGTGTCACGCAGAGGATATGGGAGGTGTGATCCACTGCTTCTCGGCTTCAAGGGAAATGGCTGAGAGATATGTGAAGAAGGGCTTCTTTATCGGCATAGGAGGAGTTGTGACCTTCAAGAATGCAAAGGCATTGAAGGAGGTGGCTGAAGCAATCCCTTTGGAGAATATAGTGCTGGAAACAGATTGCCCTTACCTTGCACCGGTGCCTCACAGGGGTGAGCGGAATTATTCGGGATATTTGAATCTTGTTGCGGAGAAGATAGCGGAGCTGAAGGGAATATCAAAGGAAGAGGTCTGTGAGACAACATACCGGAATGCATTCAGGCTTTACCGCATTGCAAATGATGACCGGAAGACAGATCGACAGGACGCGGGGGTATTTTGACCGGGACAGCTGCAGTAATAAAAAAATATGATGTAAGGGCCAAGAAAAAGTACGGACAGAATTTTCTAAGGGATGAGAATGTGCTGAGGCGTATAGTAGAGGCTTCTGAGGTCACAAAGGAGGATACGGTCCTTGAGATCGGACCGGGAACCGGGGCATTAACGGCTTTTCTAAGTGAAGGCGCCGGAGAGGTGATAGCGGTCGAGATAGATAAAAAGCTCATTCCCGTGCTGGAAGACAGTGTTGGCAGAAGAGAAAATGTCCGGATAATAAATGCCGACATTCTGAAGACCGATATAGGGGAGCTGGTCCGGGGAAGGAAACAGGGAGGACATATAAGGGTCGTTGCGAATCTGCCTTATTATATTACGACTCCGGTCATTATGGAGCTTTTGGAGTCGAAAGCGCCAATAGACAGCATGACGGTTATGGTGCAGAAGGAAGTGGCAGAGAGGATGCTTTCACTTCCCGGGAAAAAGACCTACGGAGCCCTGACCCTGGCGGTTTTGTACCGCACCGAGGCAGAAGCGGTAACGGAGGTCCCTCCGGAGTGCTTTATCCCCAGGCCAAAGGTTTCTTCAACCGTGGTGCACCTAAAAGTCAGGAAGGAGCCGCCGGTAAGTGTGGCAGACGAGAAGCTTCTTTTCGATATTATAAGAGCCTCCTTTAATCAGCGCAGGAAAACTCTTGCGAACGGGCTGAAAAACTATCCCGGGATCACCTGTTCCCCGGATAGAATTGTCGAAGCCATTGAGCTTCTCGGAAAGGGGACGACTGTAAGAGGAGAACAGCTTTCTCTGGAGGAATTTGTAAGGTTGTCGGATTTATTGGGAAAGTGATATACTTTGCATTACGGAGAATTTATGGAGGGAGAGATAAAATGTCAAAATTCAAGGTAAGGACGCAGCTTCTTATTATGGCGCTGGTACCGCTTATCATTATGGGAGCGGTGCTTCTGATCATCAGTTACAGGTCCATCACGGATAAGGCCATGGAGGATGCGGGTCTCCAGAATATGCTTACCTGCCGCCAGATAGAAGCGGAGTTTTCCGGGACTCTGGAGGAGAATTTTGCGGCGATCGATGCAGTGGCAGCATCGCCGGAGATAAAGATGTTTTTGTCCGGAGAGAATTTTGACGGACTGGAAGGGGATATCATTTACTACTTGAACGTGGTGAATGACCACTTTGGAGACGGTAATGTCATAGCGGTATCCGATACCTCCGGACAGCAGCTCTTCCGGACAAAGGGAGACTGTGTGAATGTGGCGGACAGGGATTATTTTAAGGAGGCAATGGCGGGAAAGCACTTTGTTTCCGATATGATAGTCAGCAAGTCCAGCGGCAGCCGCATAATGACGTTGTCGACACCAGTATATAACGGAGACGGAACGGCCGTCATCGGTATTGTTCAGAGAAATGTGGATCTGGAGTATCTGCATGATTTCCTGGCGGGAGCTACGTCAGACGGCTTCCTGGCGGACAGTAAGGGTATAGTAGCCGCACATTCCCAGTATTCGATCGAACCGGGAGATGAGGACGACAGGAGCAAGTCCCGGTTTATGACCTCCGGACTGGATGAGGGTACATACACCGCTGATACAGGCAGGGGATATACTGCTATGATGGCATATATGAAGGAGCCTGTATCCGGATGGAGGGTAGTCAACGCCATTAACCTTAAAGATGCTACGGCTCATGCGAGATCCAGCGCCATTGTGATCGCAGTTATCGGAGTTATTCTTATCATACTTGCGGTGATCGTTGTCCTTGTCACCGCACAGTCCTTTGTGAGGCCGATTAACGCGATCAATAAAAGCCTTTCTGCCTTTGCAGAGGGTGAGTTTAAGGAGATCAGGGGATATGCGGGACGAAGGGATGAATTCGGAAATATCGTTGATAATACCAACAGCGTCCTGGATCATGTCAGGGGAGTGGTGACGGATCTGAAAAATGTCATGAATTCCGTAAGCGAGTCGTCACAGGCTCTTGCGGAAACTGCCGGACAGATAAGCCAGACCACCGATGATGTGTCCGAAGCGGTACAGGAGGTTGCAAAGGGCGCTACCGAGCAGGCAGATACTATCCAGAGAGCAACGGAAAATATCGGAACACTTTCCGATGCCATACAGAATGTTGCCAATAATGCCGAGACTCTTGCGTCGACAGCATCATCAATGAACGACTCCAGTACCTCTTCCGCAGATGCACTGACCAGGCTTTCTGCAAATATGGACAATATGAGTGCCGCAATGCAGGAGATCACGGATGGAATGAATGCCACAAATGCGGCGGTTCACGCGGTTAATGAAAGGGTTGACGGCATAACCTCCATTGCTTCACAGACAAACCTTCTCGCCCTCAATGCTTCCATTGAAGCGGCAAGAGCGGGAGAAGCAGGCCGCGGTTTTGCGGTTGTGGCTGAGGAGATAGGGAAGCTTGCCACAGAGTCCGCCCAGACAGCGGAGGAGATAAGGAGCGAGATGACAAAGCTCCTTAGCCAGTCCAAAAACGCTATTACAAAGACCGGAGAGGTTACGGAGATCGGAAACAGCGTAAACGAGGTTCTCCACAACACGGTCAATACGATAAATGAGCTGATAAGCGGTGTGGGATCCACTGTTGACGGGGTATCCACCATTTCCGGACTTTCTGAGGAAAGTGCCGCCAGCAAGACCATAATCGTGGATGCCATGGATTCACTTTCCGCCATATCACAGGAGAATGCAGCATCTACAGAAGAGACCAGTGCATCCATGCAGGAGCTGAATGCTACGGTCAATGTGCTTTCACAGTCTGCGGCTGATCTTAATGACCTGGCAAAGAAGCTGGAAGAGGATCTGGAATTCTTCAAGCTTTGATCCGGCGGGACTTGAAATGAGGATGATCGGAGGATAAGGGATGACAGACAAAAAACAGAGAATATGTTTGTATCTCTTATCCTTTTTTATTCCGGTGCTTCTTCTGGTCATTGTATTTGCCCTGCACGGGATCTGGCCCTTCGGGGACAAAACGGTGATGACCGGCGATATGGAATACCAGTTCGTGGATTATCTCGCGTATCTGAAAACCATTGTTGCCGGAAACAATGACTTTTCCTATTCCTTCAGTAAGAATCTGGGTGGATCCATGGCGGGCTTTTCCGCCTACTATTATCTGTCACCCTTAAATTACCTTACCCTGCTTTTCCCGAATTCAATGCTTCCGGTAGCGGAGTCTTTAGTTATTGTCCTTACTGCTGCCTTATCTTCTCTGACAATGGCAGTCCTTTTAGCGGAAAAATATGAGGCGGATGTCAGATCCGTGCTGTTTTCCGTTTCCTATGCCCTGTGCGGTTTTGCGGCAACCTACTTCCAGCTTACAATGTATTCCGGAAATCTTATCCTCTTTCCTCTTATCATTTTGGGGCTTCTCGAGCTTATTGATAAACCGGAAAAAAAGCTTCTGTATATTATCACACTTTCAGCAGCTGTTCTTTTTAATTATTACTCCGGCTATATGATCTGCATTTTCGCATTTCTGTTCTTTGTATCTGAGGAGATAAAAAGAGGGCCGGATAAAAGAGCGGTATTTTCCTTTGCCGGGAGTTCACTTATCGCAATACTGCTAAGCGCATTCAATCTGCTTCCTGCGGTGCTGTCCCTGAAGGGTGAGAAAAACAGCTTTTCCTTTGGGATCTTCCGCACCTTTTCCCTTACACGCCTGCCGCGCCAGTTTTTTGCCTGTGCCTTTGACGGAAACGTAAGCACCGGTCTCCCGAATGTCTTCTGCGGAACGCTGACGGTGGTATTCTTTCTGATCTTTCTGTTATATAAGGGCTTTCCGCTGAAGGAGAGGCTTGTGGCTCTTGCTTTCTGCCTGTTTCTCATAGGCAATTTCTGGATAAATCTGTTAAACGTTGCCTGGCATGGCTTCAATCAGCCCATAGGCTTTCCTTACAGATATTCCTATATGCTGTCCTTCCTTATGATCCTATGTGCGCACAGGGCGTATATCGCTGTACTGAAAGGACCCTTATCGGAGAAAAAGCGGCTTTCGCTCATTTTCCCCCTGCTTCTGACCATCGTCCAGCTATCGGATCTTACCGTAAATTATCAGGATGTCCTGAATTACTACGGGCTTTCTTCGCTGTCTGAGTATCAGGATTATCTTGAAAGGACGGAGGAGAGGCTGAAGCTCTGCTATGAGGACAGTGATACTTTCCTTGAACCAAATGAGCTTTATCGTATGGAGAAGACCTTCAGGCGCACCAATAATGATGCCATGCAGTTTGATTATGCGGGACTATCCCATTTCAGCTCAAGTGAGAAGAAGGAAAAGATAAACTTTATGGGCAAGCTGGGATTTCGTAATAACGGAAACTGGTCCTTTTATAATGAATCCACAACGGATTTCCTGGAGAGCTTTCTTGGGGTACGCTACATTCTTTCCCAGTTCACCTCCACTCCCAATAAGTATGAGAGGCTCCTTAAGGATGAGGATATTTCCGTCTTCCGGAATAATTCCGCCCTTCCCTTTATGTTTAACACTACGGAAAAGATCCGGGATATCAATTACAATGCCTACAATGCGGATCCCTTCCTGCTTCAGGAGGCTATAGCCGACAGCTTAAACGGCAAGGAAAACGGGATATTCAGGAAGGCCGAGGTGCTGTATGTGAATACGGTAAACCTGAATGAAAGAAAAGAAAGGGATTACACTGTTTATGAGAAGCAGGATCCGGACAAGGAGGCCTGGATAATAACCGGGATAAAGATAGATAACTGGGAACAGAATCTGTTTGGGTTCTTTGATTCGGATAAGATTCAGAGGGCGGAGATATTCAGGAACGAGATAAGCTTCGGAGAATATTTCTCCCGCTACAGATGGAATATTGTGAGCTTTCACAAAACAAAGAAGGCTCCCGAGATCACCATCAGTATAAGACTTGTTGACGACAGCCTGACTCTCGGAAAGTCGTTCTTTTACTTCGAGGACAGGGATAAGGTTAATGACCTCATGTCTGAGGTGCGTTCAAATCCCGCGTCTCTTACGAAGATAACATCATCACATCTAAAGGGAAGGATCCGCATTCCGGAGGATGGCGGAGTCGTGACCCTTTCACTGCCATACGACAAGGGCTGGAGAATCTATGTGGACGGGAAGGAGACGGAGCAGAAGAAGGCAGCGGGGATACTTATGTCCTTCGATGCCGCTCCCGGTGATCATTCCGTGGAAATGAAGTATCTGCCCCAGGGTACCGTCCCCGGCAGGATCATATCGCTTGTCGCTTTGGCGGTTCTCATCTTATGTATCCGCAGGGATAAGAATTTCTTGAAAAAATAAGAGTTATGACTTATACAAAATGGGTATTGACAATTCTGACTTTTGGTTTTATAGTAATCACTGACCGCTAACAGCGATCACTAATAATCATTCTGAAAGAAAGGCTAGCTATGCCCAAGGACAAGACGGAAAGCCATAATCGCATAATTCCGGCAGCAAAGCAGGAATTCCTGGAGAAGGGATTCCAGAACGCGTCGACCCGCTCGATCGCGGCAAGAGCCGGGATCACATCGGGAGGCTTATACCGTCATTTCAAGGATAAGGAAGCCATTTTTTCAGAGCTTGTTGACCCTGCGATCGAGAAATTCGATGCCTGGATGGAGTCCCACATCAAAAGAGGCTATGACGGTCTTCTTTCCGGAAACTATGATGAGATGTGGAAGGATAATGAGGTGGACATGATCCGGGAGGTGGTTTACCCCAATATGGACGAGTTCCGTCTGATCATCTGCTGCTCACAGGGGACAAAGTATGAAGACTTTGTCAATAAGCTTGTGATGGAGCATCAGAGGATCATGCTGGAGACCTTCGAGAGGCTGCGGGAACAGGGCTTTCCGGTAAAGGATGTGAGCGAGGATGAGTTGCATATTCTGATGAGCGCGTATACGACCGCTATTTTTGAACCGGTGGCTCATAATTATCCGCTGGAAAAAGCAATGCACCACCTGAAAACCATCGAGGAATTCTTCCTGCCGGGGTGGCACTACATAATGGGATGTTGAAAAGGCCTTCGGGCCTTTTTTCTTTTTGTTAGTGATCAAAACAGGGTGATCGACAGCGGTCAGATCAAAAATACAATCACTGATCGAAATGGAGGTTAGGATGAGAGAAAAGAAATGTACTCGCATCTGGCGGCGTTCAGGACTGCTTCGGGAATGAAAAAGGCTTTGCTTTCCCACATCGCGCGGTTACCGGTGGGCTTCGCGGACGAAATGGGATCCGGTAAGCTTCGACGGGTGGTACTGGAAACAACGGGCTCCACGGAAACAATGCTTGCCCATAATCTGCCGGATATGATCCAGGCGGTTGTAACTCCGGTGTGTATGATAATAATGCTCTTCATTTATGACTGGAGATTCGGCGTGGCCTGCCTGGTACCTTTTTTCATGGCATTTGCCTGCATGATGAGGATGACAGGACCACGGATGGAAGAGGATATGAAGCGTTATCAGGACGCTCTTGAAAAAATGAGTAATGAAGCTGTGGAATATGTCCGCGGCATACCTGTGGTAAAAACCTTTGGACAGACAGTGTTTTCATTTCACAGGTTTAAGAAGGCCATTGATGATTACGGAAAGTTCTGTATCAGTTATACAAAGAATATGCGGCCTTCAATGACTTTGTTTACTGTTTTTATCAATTCGGCATTTGCTTTTCTTATCTGTCTTGTGCTGTTCCTTACAGGGGGAAGTGAAGCATCCGCGGACATTCTCACGAATTTCCTGTTTTATGTGATCTTTACACCTGTTATCGTGACAACAATGAACAGGATCATGTTTATGTCTGAGAACACAATGAAGTTAAATGATACTCTGAAAAGAACAAAGGAGATCTTTGATATAAAGCCTCTTCCGGAACCGGTGAGGGCCGTTCATCCGGAGGGGGCTTCCGTAGAATTAAGCCACGTGACCTATCATTATTCAGAGGATGCCGCTCCGGCAGTTAATGATCTTTCGCTGAAGGCGGAAGAGGATAAGATCATTGCTCTTGTAGGGCCGTCGGGAAGCGGGAAGACAACGGCAGCGGGTCTTATTTCCAGGTTCTTTGATGCAGAGGAGGGCAGCGTGAAGATCGGAGGAGCCGATGTACGGGACATAGAGAAGGACGAGCTGATGAACACGGTTTCCTATGTTTTTCAGGACAGCAGGCTCTTAAAAAGATCCATTGCAGATAATCTGAAAATAGCAAAACCTGATGCAACGGAGGATGAGATAAGGAAGGCGCTGAGCCTTGCCCGGTGTGATGACATTATTGATCGTCTGCCGGATGGGATACATACTGTCCTCGGCAGTGAGGGAACCTATCTTTCCGGCGGGGAGCAGCAGCGTATCGCCATCGCCAGGGCTATTTTGAAAAAGGCTCCGGTGGTGATACTGGATGAAGCAACAGCCTTTGCGGATCCCGATAATGAGGCGCTTGTCCAGAAGGCCTTCGGAGAGCTTACAAAGCAGTCTACTGTAATAATGATAGCCCACCGCCTCTCAACTGTCCGGAATGCCGACAGGATATATATGATGGACAAGGGAAAGGTCGAGGAAGAAGGAACGCATGACGAACTCCTGCAAAGTAAGGAGCTGTACAGCAAGATGTGGGATGAATACAACAAGGCAGCAAGCTGGAAGGTAGGTGTAGCGGTATGATAAGTATATTAAAAGAAAAATTTGCTCTTTCCGATAAAGGGGCGAAGGATATGATCATAGCAATTCTGTCGGTGGTGGCATCAAATCTGGCGCTGATGTTTCCTGTGGGCTTATTGTACAATTTTACCGGAGACTGGATTCAGGGGGCAGCACTCGTGGATAAGGCTCCTCTTTACATTTCCGGGATTCTGCTTTGCCTGGTCCTTATAATGCTTACAACAATATGGCAGTACAATACTACCTTCTTTACCACCTATGCCGAGTCCGGTACAAGAAGGGTGAATCTCGCGGAAAAGCTGAGGAAGCTGCCGCTTTCCTTCTTTGGAAAGAGGGATCTCGCGGATCTCACCAACGCGATAATGACCGATGCGGAGGCTCTGGAGCATGCGAGCTCACACCAGATCCCCCAATACTATGGAAGCATCATTTCCACAATGATAATCTCGGTCAGCCTCTTTTTCTTCCATCCCCAAATGGCCCTTGCTGCAGTCTGGCCCATACCGGTTTCTCTTTTTATAGTGATCACATCAAAGAGGATGCAGAATTTCTTCACCCGTAAACAGGTAAAAGCCAAGGTTGAATTAAATGAAGGGGTGCAGGAATTTATAGAGGTCTCCAGAGACCTGAAGAGCAATAACGCGGAAAAGGCCTTTCTATCTGAGCTTAATGAAAAGATCAACGAGGTGGAAAAGCGCTCCATCTTCAGTGAGCTTGGTGTTGCTATGTTTGTGGTGACATCCCAGATGATCCTGAAATTCGGTATCGCCACTGTTGCCCTGACGGGCTCGGAGCTTCTGCTTGAGGGGAACCTCGGCCTGATGCAGTTCTTCTGCTTTCTGCTGGTGGCATCCAGACTTTATGAGCCTATGTCAGGTACTCTTATCAATCTGGGCGCCGTTAATGCACTGCAGGTTAATGTTGACAGAATGAATACCATAAATGAGGCGGAGGAGCAGATAGGAAGCAGCTCCTTTAATCCCGGCGGATATGATATTACCTTTGATCACGCAGGCTTCTCCTATGAAGACGGTAAGGATGTATTGCAAAATGTCTCCTTTACCGCAAAGCAGGGAGAGGTCACAGCCCTTGTGGGACCCTCCGGCGGAGGAAAAACCACTGTGTCAAGGCTGGCGGCGCGTTTCTGGGATGCGGATCAGGGAAGGATCCTGATCGGCGGGGTGGATGTGAAGGATATAGACCCGGAGACGCTTCTTTCGTCCTTCTCCATAGTATTCCAGGATGTGGTGCTGTTTAATAATACGGTTATGGAAAATATACGCGTGGGCAGAAAGGATGCCACGGACGAGGAAGTGCGGGAGGCAGCAAGACTTGCAAACTGTGATGAATTCATTGAATCTCTTCCCAATGGCTTCGATACCAATATAGGAGAAAACGGAAGCGACCTGTCCGGTGGAGAAAGGCAGAGGATCTCCATAGCAAGGGCTTTCCTCAAGGATGCTCCGATAATCCTTCTTGATGAGGCCACCGCGTCACTGGATGTGGAGAATGAAAGCAGGGTACAGAGCGCCATTTCAAGGCTTATAAAGGATAAGACGGTTCTGATAATAGCTCACAGGATGCGGACCGTGGCCGGGGCGGATAAGGTGGTCGTTCTCTCTGACGGTACCGTCAGCGAACAGGATTCCCCGGAAAAGCTCCTTAAGGCCGGCGGATTATTCGCACATATGGCAAGGCTGCAGACCGAAAGCAGGAACTGGGTTTTGACAGGGGCTTCAGGCGCTTAAATCATCGAAAGACCGGAGTTGAGCGGATATACACGAAGGTGTACAATGAAGTCATAATGAAGACCATAGCATATATGATCACGGCTTATCTGTCGCCGGAGAGCTTATTCCATCTGATTTCGGCACTGGACAATAACGAAGCGGATTTTTATGTTCATATTGAACAGTCCTGTTGTCTACCGGCGTATTGTGAGTCTGACCGGAATGGATTATCCGGTGCCATCCAATGACGAATTATTAAAGGCATTCGGCGACAGCTCAAAGGAGTATATTATCGGATTTGATATAACCCGCGAAAAATGGGATCGGAATTGAAAAATGATTATGAAGCAATAACCGGATCGGGAAGACCGTTTGCGAGAAAGCTTGAAAACGGGGTATCTGACAAGCTCAGACTCAGGCTGGATCAGTACAGGAGAGGAGACTCTTCAATGGAGAAAGAATTCAGGTTTTATCTCAGTTTATCCGGGGAATCGTAAACGCCTCAAAAATAAGAGCTCAAAAAAATTTTTAAAAAAATAAAAAAAGTTGTTGACTTATACGATACGCAATGTTAATATAACTATCGCGCCGCTTGAGGGCGGCGTGATTTTTGCCCGAAAATACAGCTAAAACGGGCAGGAGCCGGATCCGGAATCCTTGAAGGAAGCGGAACGGCGGAGCACTTTGACAAACAAACAGCAATGCAACCCTGAAAATTCCTAGATAAAGCACT
>CAMVGV010000023.1 GCA_947167135.1 uncultured Lachnospiraceae bacterium | reverse complement strand
GTTGAAGAATATGAAGATGACACGGACTATGTGGAGGATATGGAGCTTTCCACAGACCTTCTCACGATCACCGTTCCGGAAGAGTTCAAGGGCAAATTCCTTGCAGCAATAGACGGTGAATCCATCTCATTTTACGATAAAGAAAGCCATGAGAGTGGATTTGGAGGATATGCGTTCTCCTTTGTCGTTGACAAGGATAAAGACATTATGCCGGGCGGAATGTACACAAAGGTCGGGGAACTTTTAACGGCCGGGGGTGAAAAGTATGATGTCTGCAAAGGATACCCTTCCGATGTCCAGTGGGACTATACAAAACAGGAAGAAATGCCGGAGAACTACGGAAAACTCTATAATTCCGCGGATCTCTTTATAGAGAATGCAAAGGCAGTGGGAGACGGGACCTTCATGTACGGCGCAGGCATAAAGGGAGAGGACCTGTATCAGTATACGGTTTCAAGGTATCTTGATGCCATAAATGAGGGTTGGGACGCCAATAAGTTTGAAGAAGAGAAGATGAGCCCCGAGTTCTACGCGCTTGTTTCTAATGAGGGTGACAAGGCTCTTGAAAAGATCGGGTTTGCATATATGGATATTTCAAATGACGGTGTTGATGACCTTATCATGGGTGTCATCAGTGAAGGTGACGAGCCCAGTGTTGTATATGATGTTTACACTATGGTGGACGGACTCCCGGCCTCTGTGATAAGCGGAACGTCGAGAAACAGATACTATGCCCTGGAATATGGCGGATTAGCAAATATCAGGTCTGAAGGAGCCGGAGAAGAGATCGTTCTGGTATATGAGATTACTCCGGGTAAAGCAGAGCTCATGCATCAGTTCAGTCTCAAAAAGGACACTTATACTGATGAGAAGAATCCCTGGTTTGTGAATTATGAAGAAGATGATACATCCTGGGAGAAAATGACGGAAGGGGACTATGATGAAAGGCTGAAGATGCTTGAGGAGCGGTACTTAAAGCTTGACTTTACGCCTCTTTCGGATATAGCGCCAATAGACTATTCCAAGGTCGACCTTTCAAAGTATGCGACCTTTACCAGGATGATCGATGATTTTAAGAAAGGTATGGGCTATGCCAATGTAAAGCTCGGTGATACTGATGTATTCCTTGTATCAACCGACACATATAATGCCGATGAGAACATTAAGGGAGCCATTGATTCCTCGATATTTATGTATGACGATAAGGGCAGCATCGTATATCTGGGAAAAGTGGCTTCTTCCGGAACGGCTTATCCGCTGACGATCAAGGATGGCTGCCTGTTCACCGGAGGACATCATGATGTTGAGAAAACGACCGTTAAGGACGGAAAGCTTGTAACAGTAGAAGAAGCATCGGAAACCTTTGATGAAGACGGCAATGCGGTGTATTATCACGACAAGAAAAAGGTTGAGGATGACTCATACCTTTCCGGGCTTTTTGATGAGTATTTCAAGGGCGATCCAATAGAATTTTCGGCAACGGAATAAGGTTTTTCCGCAACGGAATAAGCATATTGACATATGATGGAATTCATTGCATAATACACACATCTTTCAGCAGGATTCCCTGATATTTTCCCAAGACAAGTGGTTGACATAATATTAAGATGGGAAGATTATCGTACAGCATATCCCGTATATTGTTATTGTATAGTAAGCGAAATTATAAATTTCGCTTACTATAACGCTCCGCGAGGATGCGCACGGATTTCGTAAGGAAATATGCGGCTTTCAGCCGCCAAAATCCGGCGCAGTAAACGCCAAAACGAAAAAAGATTTGGCTTTTACTATAACAAGATTTAACCGTATCTACTTGACAAAGAAAAACGGTTTTGCTACTATTGGTATCGAACTATTGTTCGATTGATTTGTAAACCGGGAGATAAGGTAATAATTCATTTTCCTCCCCGGTGTTATGCGAAGAAAGGAAGTATTGGAATGGAGATCAATGAAAACAAGCAGAAAGCCCTGGATGCGGCTATTTCGCAGATAGAAAAGCAGTTCGGCAAGGGTGCCGTTATGAAGCTTGGCGACAGAAGCGCCAACATGAATATAGAGACCATACCCACCGGTTCACTTTCACTGGATATAGCTCTCGGCCTCGGGGGTATCCCGAAGGGCAGGATAATCGAGATATACGGGCCGGAATCTTCCGGAAAGACCACCGTGACACTGCATATGATTGCTGAGGTGCAGAAGAGAGGCGGAGTGGCCGGGTTTATTGATGCTGAGCATGCCCTTGACCCTGTGTATGCGAAGAATATCGGGGTGGATATTGACAATCTCTACATATCCCAGCCTGATTCCGGAGAACAGGCACTGGAGATCACGGAGACCATGGTACGTTCCGGTGCGGTGGATATCGTTGTTGTGGACTCAGTTGCGGCTCTTGTTCCGAAGGCTGAGATCGACGGTGAAATGGGAGATTCTCATGTGGGGCTGCAGGCCAGGCTTATGTCCCAGGCTCTCCGCAAGCTCACCGCAGTCATCAGCAAGTCGAACTGCACCGTGATCTTTATCAACCAGCTCCGCGAAAAGGTTGGCGTAATGTTTGGAAATCCCGAGACAACCACGGGAGGCCGGGCACTGAAATTCTATTCTTCCGTGCGTCTGGATGTGCGCCGTATAGACAAGATAAGCCAAGGCGGCGAGGTAATAGGAAACCGTACCAGGATCAAGGTGGTAAAGAATAAGATCGCTCCGCCATTTAAGGAAGCGGAATTCGACATCATGTTCGGAAAGGGTATCTCTACTGTAGGGGATATTCTTGATCTGGCTGAAAAGATCGATGTGATAAATAAGGCCGGAGCCTGGTATTCCTATAATGGTGACAAGATCGGCCAGGGACGGGAGAATACCAAGGTTTATCTGGAGGAGCACCCTGAGGTCCTTACAAAGGTGGAAAGCCAGGTCAGGGCTCATTACGGACTTATAAACGGAGGAGAGGCTGCGGATCAGCCGGAGACCGGCAAGGGCACAGAGGGAAATGATGCCTCTGCTCCTGCGAAGAAGACCAAGTCCGAGAAATAATGAGGATGCCGGAAATCATTCAAGTGCCTTCGCCTGCGCTTTGCTTAGAGGCGGGAATCGTCTCCGTCTTAGAGATAATCAGAGATGCAGTGGGGGCGGATCAGAGTAGAGCTTCCGGAAGAGACAAGAAGACTCCGGAACAGATAATAGACGGGGATGAAATGATATATGACCGTTACGGAAATTAGGGAATGGAAAAAAGGTAAATATCTTATCTGTCTTAATGACGAACCCGCCTTTGTTCTGTATCCTAAGGAAATAGCGGAGTACGCTCTTAATGAAGGAGAAGAACTTGCTGACGGGAAATATGCGGATATTCTCAATAATGTCCTGATAAAAAGAGCTAAGAGCAGAACCCTTCACCTTCTTGACAGAAATGACAAGACCGAGAAGGAACTCAGGGATAAGCTTAAGGAGGGTATGTACCCCGATGAAGCGATAGACGCAGCTGTTGAAGCCGCAAAGAAGGGCAGGTTCCTCGATGACAGGAGATATGCCGCGCAGTATGTTTATGAGAAATCCCGTAGTAAGAGCAGGAAGCTTATTGAAGCGGAATTATTAAGAAAGGGAGTGGCGCTGGAGATCGTCGGTGATGCATTTACGGAGCTTTCCGGTAACGAAGAAATTGATGGTAGCGACAAAGAGGAGGAACTGATACTAAAGCTTTTAAGAAAGCGCTGTCCCAAGCCTGAAATGATCAATGAGGAGGCAAAGAGCAAGCTCTACCGCTATCTTTGCGGTAAGGGTTTTGAGTTTCAGAAGGTGAAAAAAGTCTTTGACATCTATTTGCAAGATGCTTCCGACGTGATATACTAAGGATTGTTCTGCGATCATTATGGGATTCTAATGGTATTTTGCTGAATACGGACGGGTTGACCCATAACAGGGGTTGTTCAGATCCCGGAATTATTTCTGCGGGACATTATGGAGATCAGGAAAGGAGATCAGCGATATATGAAGCATGTAAAGACTCTTAATACCAGAGATTATAAGAAGAGCATGGTAAACGGAGGCTGCGGAGAATGCCAGACATCCTGCCAGTCTGCCTGCAAGACCAGCTGCACCGTAGGCAATCAGTCCTGCGAAAATAAGAAGCGCTGAATCCGGACAGCATATCTCTGATATGCGCAGTGTACGGAGATTTTGTTATTTTGCGTTTTCAGGGAGGGTCATTACTTGGCTCTCCCTCTATTTTTCTATGATGGGGGAAGATCCTTCGTCGCTTCGCTCCTCAGGATGGAAAAATGTCCAGTGGACATTTTTCGGGCACGTATTGACGCGCTGAGCGCGTCAGTGCCCCGTGATGCTCCTCAGGATGACATGGAGTGGAACGGCTCCTCGGGATGAGAGGTGGCAAGAAGATCCTTCGTCGCTTTGCTCCTCAGGATGACACGGAGAGGAACAGCTCCTCAGGATGACATTGAGGGGAAAGATCCTTCGTCGCTTCACTCCTCAGGATGACAAGGAAAAGGAAAGATCCTTCGTCGCTTCGCTCCTCAGGATGACATAGGGGGGATAAGCTCTGCAGGATCTCAAAGAATGAAAGGAACAGAATTCGGTTAGATATGGTTCATCAGTATAAAAGTCATGGGTTTAATATTGTTTTGGATGTGGAATCCGGGGCAGTGCATATCGTTGATGATGTGGTTTATGATCTTATTCCCTTTATGGAAAAAAATGAATCCGTGTCAGTAAATGAGGCATCCCGTCTTACGGGAGGGAAGTATCCCGACACTGACCTTATGGAGGCTGTCAATGAGATAAACGAGCTCAGGGATAATAGTCTTCTCTATACAAAGGATATTTACGAGCCCTATGTGGAAAGGTTCAGTGAGGACAAAGCACATAAAGGTATCGTGAAAGCTATGTGTCTTCACATTGCCCATGACTGCAATCTGCGCTGTAAATACTGCTTTGCCGGGAAGGGGGAGTATCACGGCGAACGCTCTCTTATGAGCTTTGAGGTGGGCGCGAAGGCACTCGATTACCTTATAGAGCACTCGGGTAACAGGGTAAATCTGGAGGTGGATTTCTTCGGGGGAGAGCCCACCATGAATTTTGAAGTGGTGAAGCGTCTCGTTGAATACGGAAGGAGCAGGGAAAAGGAGCATAATAAGAAATTCCGCTTTACGCTTACCACAAACGGACTTCTCCTTAATGATGAGATCCTTGATTTTGCCAATAAGGAAATGGGGAATCTTGTTCTTTCCATTGACGGACGGAAGGAAGTAAATGACCGTATGAGACCTACGGCAAACGGCAAAGGCTCATATGATGTCATTCTCCCCGGGTTTTTGAAGGCTGCCGAAAAGAGGGGACAGACCAATTATTATGTGAGAGGAACGTACACACATTTCAATACTGACTTTGCAAAGGATGTGCTCCATCTAAATGATCTTGGTTTTGAACAGATATCGGTGGAACCTGTGGTCTGTGATCCCAAGGAGGAGTATGCCTTAAGGGAAGAGGATCTGCCGGTTCTTCTTCAGCAGTACGATATCCTTGCAGATGAGATCATAAAGAGGAGAAAGAGCGGAAGGTACATTAATTTTTTCCATTTTATGATAGATCTTAAGGGCGGTCCCTGTATTGCAAAGAGGCTTTCAGGCTGTGGCAGCGGCGGAGAGTATCTCGCAATTACACCGACGGGAGATATTTATCCCTGCCATCAGTTTGTGGGTGAGGAAAAGTTCCTTATGGGGAACGTTTTTGATGGCATTACGAACCCGGAGATCGGGGAGGAGTTTGCAAGGTGCAATGTATACAGTAAAAAGGAATGCAGGGAATGCTTTGCGAAGTTCTACTGTTCGGGAGGGTGCAGTGCCAATTCCTACCATGCTACGGGGGATATTAACGGAAATTACGCCTTTGGCTGCGAGCTGCAGAGAAAGAGGATTGAGTGCGCCATTATGATAAAGGCGGCTCTGGAGGATTAAAGATTCTTCACTTAGATTAAAAGATTCTTCGCTTCGCTCAGAATGACAGAAGAACGCCGGATGACAGAAGAACGCCGGATGACAGAAGAACGCCGGATGACAGAAGAACGCTGGATGATAGAAGAATGTCGGATGACAGAAGAACGCCGGATGACAGAAGAACGCCGGATGACAGAAGAATGTCGGATGACAGAAGAACGCCGGATGACAGAGGAGCGTAGGATGACGCAGATTTAAGGAGAGTAAATAGTTTGCGGCCGAATGAGAAATGGGTCATTATTTCACGACCCGGAGACTATACAGAGCTTGGTAAGAAGTACGGGATCTCACCGGTGCTTGCAAGAATTATGAGGAACAGGGGAGTGAGCGGGGATGAGGAGGTATCGGAGTACCTTTCCTCAGAGCCCGGCAGATTATCGGACGGGAAATACAGCGGCTTTAATCTCCCTGATATGGACAGAGCCGTAGAGATCATCAGGGGAAAAATAAGCGGGGAAAAAAGGATAAGGATAGTCGGCGATTATGATATAGACGGTGTCACGGCAACCTATATCCTGCTTAAGGGATTAAAAAAGGCAGGCGCAAAGGCTGATTACAGGATCCCGCACAGGATAAGGGACGGATACGGCTTAAACCGGAATATCATAGAAGAAGCCCGAAGCGCCGGGATTGATACCATTATTACCTGCGATAACGGCGTAGCGGCTCTTGAGGAGATTTCCCTTGCGAAGGATTACGGAATGACAGTGGTGATAACGGATCACCATGAGGTTCCCTTTGACACGTCTTCCGGTGAAAAAGCGGAGCTTCTGCCGCCGGCCGATGCAACAGTGGATCCGAAAAGAGAGGACTGCGACTATCCCTGTAAGCAGATCTGCGGAGCGTATGTCGCGTACAAATTTATCAGCTGCCTTTTTGACAGAATGGGTATTCCGCCTGAAGGTTACAGAGATTTTCTTGAGATCGCAGCATTTGCAACCATCGGGGATGTGATGCCTCTTACACAGGAAAACAGGGTTCTTGTAAAGGAAGGCTTAAAAAGGCTTGAATTAACGCATAATCCCGGCCTTCAGTCACTTATTTCACTTAACCAGCTGGAAGGAAAGACGCTGACCCCCTATCATGTGGGATTTATCTTAGGACCCTGCCTTAATGCTGCAGGGAGGCTCGGGGACGCTGATGATGCCTTGGAGCTTCTGTTATGCGAGAATATGGAAGAGGCTCACGAAAAGGCTGTTATACTGAAGGAAATGAACGACAGCAGAAAAAGCCTTACGGAAAAGGGAGTCCTTGAAGCATTGAGACTTGCCGGAACTCCTGAGTACCAAAGGGACAGGGTTCTTGTGATCTTTCTTAAGGACTGTCATGAGAGCATTGCGGGAATAGTTGCTGGGAAGGTCAGGGAACAGACCGGAAAGCCTGTGTTTATCCTGACTCCGGGAGAAACCTTTGATGAAACTCCCTGCCTTAAGGGCTCCGGACGTTCGATCGACAGCTACAATATGTTCGAGGAAATGAGCGCCGTAAAAGATATTTTTATCCGCTTCGGAGGCCACGCTATGGCCGCAGGGCTTTCCCTTCCGGCAGACAGACTCGGAGAATTGAGGGAGAGGCTTAATGCGAATACGACTCTTAAGGAGGAGGATCTTGTGATCAAGCTTAGGATCGATATGGAGCTGCCGCTTTCTTTTGTGAATTATGAGCTTATTGAGGAGCTGAAAAAGCTGGAACCCTTCGGTACCGGAAACGAGAAGCCCGTCTTTGCGGCGAGGGATGTGGATATAAAGGATCTCTCCATCCTCGGGAAAAGCGGGAATGTGCTTAAGGGACGGATAAATGACGGCAGCGCTTTTTTCGAATGTATCTATTTCGGAACCGATGCAGCGGACAGGAAGGAGTATATCGAGAAGAACGGAATGAGGAAGTTCAAGATCGTATACAGTCCGGAAATAAACGAGTTCCGCGGGAAACGCAGTATACAGATAGTGCTGAATGGGATAAAATGAATTGCATAATCAGTTAAGGATCTGTTCATAAATAAATCTTCACATTTGACTTGTCCAGACGTCCATCTGCTTCATCAGAAAGCCTCGCCGTAGCCCGCTACGGCTACGTTTTCTTCTTTGCAGATGAACGCCTGTCCTGCGTCAAACTGTAAAGTTATTTATGAACAGCTCCTAATCAGCGGAGATTAAGCATGTTTAAGAGGATCCTTGCCATAGTAGGCATAGTAATATTGGTGCTTTTATATCTACTTACCTTTATCCTTGCGATAATGAACCATCCGGATACCGGAAGGCTTTTAATGGCCTCCATTGTATGCACGGTTTTTGTCCCGGTCATGATACATCTTCTTCTTATGATGAATAATGTCCGTAAGGGTAAGAGTGTGTTTGATGAACCCTATTCCTATAAGGAAGATAAGTAGTAATGAGAAAAAAGATCTTTTTCGAATGGATGAGGATAGTTGCAGGACTTTTTGTTTTTTCGTTCGGCGTTCATCTGACCATATTTGCAAATATAGGACTTGCGCCCTGGGACTGCCTCGGAATGGGAATTTCCTATCATACCCCCTTAACTTACGGATTATCTATGACGATAATGGCACTTGTAATTATAGGAATAGACCTTATCCTGAAGGAAAGGATCGGTTTCGGAACATTAACAGATGCTTTGCTTACAGGAAACTTTGTCCAGTTTTTCAATAGCTTCAATCCCTTCCCCCTGAACAGTGCTCTGTGGTCAGGCATACTGATAATGCTTACCGGCTTTGTGTTTATGGCTGTCGGTATGGCGATCTATATGAAAAGCGAACAGTGCTGCGGGCCGAGGGATGCCCTGCTGGTCGGACTTGGAAAACGGATGTCAAAGGTTCCTATCGGGGCGGTGGAGGTCATTTTATGGGCAGCAGTGCTTCTTATCGGAATGCTTCTTGGAGGTCCTGTGGGAATTGGAACCGTTATCAGTACCTTTGGAGCAGGGTTTATAATGCAGTTGGTGTATTCAGCGATGCGTTTTGAGCCGCGTGACCTGAAGCACAGGGATGTTCTGGAAATAACAAGATTATTAGCCGAAAAGTAAAGAAAGAGGAGCAGGATAGATCACACTAATCCGGAAGTGAAGCAGGGTCAGAGGTAATGTTCGAAGAATACTCGTTTGTTTTTGATGTGGATGGAACCATCTGTCCGATAAAGAAAAAAGAGGAAAGGTACGAGGATCTCGTACCCTTCCCCGATATTGTAGAGAAGATACGTGCCTTACGGGACAAGGGTGCAAGGATAATACTTTACACCTCCAGAAATATGAACAGCTTCAAGGGGGATCTCACGCTTATCCATAAGCATACGGAGCCGGTCTTAAGAGCCTGGCTTAAAAAATGGGATATCCCTTATGATGAGATAGTTTTCGGAAAGGTCTGGCCGGGACACAAGGGCTTTTATGTGGATGACAGAACCATACGGCCGGATGAATTCCTGCGCTGCACACCTGAGGAAATGGAGGAGATATGCGCTTCATCAAGATGTACGGCCGGAGGAGATGGATGAGATATGAGCTTCATCGGGATGTACAGCAGGAAATCCGGCAGGAGCATAAGGAATTGGTGGACAGCTTATGCTTGAACTTATCTTAGGAGGAAGCGGCAGCGGAAAGTCAGAGATTGCCGAAAACAGAGCCATTGGACTTTACAGCGGCTTTCATCGGCAGAATTCCGGAATGGGTTCAGGGAAAAATGGACTTATTTATCTCGCAACCATGGTTAATTCCGGGGAGGAAGCGGATGCAAGGATAAGGCGCCACAGGGAACGAAGGAAGGGAAAAGGCTTTATCACCCTAGAGAGGCCTTCCGGTATAGGGGTGCTTGCGGATTTGATAACGGAGAGGGGTGATTTCCCGCCGGGAAAAGAATGTACGGTTCTCCTGGAAGCCTTAAGTGACCTTCTTGCAAACGAGATGTTCAGCTCCCCTGATACAGATGATGCTACGGAGGGTTGTTTTTTATTTGATCCTGAAGCGCCTTTAAGGGTATTAAGGGATATTGAGAAGATTGTCTCCTCCTTTGCAAATGTGGTCATAGTAAGTGACGATGTTTTCAGGGACGGGATCCGGTATAAGGATGAAACCGACAGATATATGAAGGGCCTTGCCTCACTTCATAAAGCTATAGCGGTTATGGCGGACAGTGTTGTTGAGGCGGCGGCAGGGCGTGAAACCGTCTGGAAGGGGAAGGCTGTGTCATCATGAGGAGCGAAAGCGACGAAGGATCTTAAAGAATATGAATGTCAGTGATAAGACAATGGTTCGGGAATGGATATCATGGTTTTGATAATCGGTGGAAAATACCAGGGAAAGCATGATTTTGCATCAGAGCACTTCGAAAATGCCCGGGTGATAGACATTGATGAGCTTATGCTTTCTGAGGAGGGAGTGCAGGAATTAAACGGGAAAAGCCCCTTTGGCTCTGACTTTGACAGTGATAGGAAAAATATTGTCATTATCGCTGAGGAGAACGCTTCAGGCATAGTGCCGGCAGATACAGCCCTTATACAGAAGAGGGAGGCCTATAACAGGCGCCTTACCGCCATTTCAAAGGAAGCAGATGAGGTTTACCGTGTTTTCTGCGGGATAGGAATGAAGATAAAATAACACCTATGATTTTTAATAAAGACTGTATTTATATGTTTGCCGCTGGCTTTCTCCTGGATCTTATCATAGGAGATCCCGAGGGCATTTTTCATATCGTAAGGCTCATGGGGGGAGAGATCTCGATCCTTGAGAAGCTTCTGTACAGGAAAGGCAGGCCTTTTCAGGAATTTCTAAGAGGGCTCATTCTTGTGGTTATCTGCCTCCTTTCGGTGACAGCGTTATCTTTTTTTTTACTGTATTTCATTTCAAAGCTGTCCAGGATAGCGGGAGTTATCTTTGGTGCCCTGCTTTCCTGGCAGTGCCTTGCCATAAAGTGCCTTAAGGTAAGCAGTATGAAAGTATATGATGCTCTGAAAAGGGAGGATGGGCTTTCAGGCGCGAGAAAAGAGCTTTCAATGATAGTTGGCAGGGATACGGAAAAGCTTGACAGGGCAGGGATAATAAGGGCTGCCGTGGAAAGCGTGGCGGAGAGCAGCTCAGACGGGATCATCGCTCCCATGTTCTATCTTAGTCTTTTTGGGCCTGTGGGGGCAGTGGTCTACAAAACCGTGAATACCCTTGACTCCATGATAGGCTACAGGAATGAAAGATATGAATATTTTGGCAAAGCTGCGGCGAGGCTTGATGATGTCCTGAATTTCATACCATCGAGACTTGCGGCGCTTTTTATGACAGCAGCAGCCTTCATTCATTCGGGATTCAGCGGAAGAAATGCATTTAGGATATGGATCAGTGACAGGAACATATTAAAGAGTCCAAATGCCGGACAGACCGAGGCCGCAGCCTCCGGGGCATTGGAGCTTAAGCTCGCAGGTCCCGCATATTATAAGGGGGTATTATCCGATAAACCCTTTATCGGCGCTGAGTTTGAGAGGGATAGCGTTCCCGGAGATATAAAAAGGATCAATACTCTTATGTATCTTTCCTCTTTTCTTGCTTTTTTAACCGGACTTTTTTTTAGTATTCCGACCATCTGTAACTAGAAAAGGCTCAGCTGCTCATATTTCTCGGGGATGGCTGCAATATGCTTAAAGCATTTATCCGGGTCGTAAATGATATCATTTTCTGAACAGATCTTCTGAAGGATACCATACAGTCTTTTTTCATCCGGACAGGGAAGGTGGTAGTCATTCCCATATCTTTCCGCATATTTTCTTTTTAATCCCGGGAAGTGCTTATCAAGAGCAGCGTAATAGTATTCCCGGTCGCCCTCCCGGAGGGTAAGTCCTATGTCGAAGCAGACTATGCCCTGCACGCCGGCTCTTACACATTCATTTAAGATGGCTCTTATGTTTTCCTCCGTGTCGTTTATAAAGGGGAGTATGGGGGTCAGCCAGACAACCGTGGGAATGCCTCTTTCCTGCATCAGGCTTAAAACCTCTATACGCCGCAGGGTGTCGCAAACATTGGGCTCCAGTATTTTGCAGAGACCTCTTTCGTAGGTTGTGAGGGTCATCTGTACGACGAATTTCGTGGATCTGTTTATCTCATCGATCAGGTCAATATCACGGAGGATAAGGTCGGATTTTGTCAGGACCGAACCTCCGAAACCGTATTTATGTATGATCTCAAGGCATTTCCTGGTGAGGCCAAGCTCCTTTTCACAGTGAAGGTAGGGGTCAGACATGGCTCCTGTCCCTATCATACATTTTTTTCTTTTGGATCGGAGCGTCTTTTCCAGAAGCTCCGGTGCGTTCTGCTTAACCTCTATATCCTCAAAGGGATGGGAGAAATTATAACAGCGGCTCCTGCTGTCACAGTAAATACAGCCATGGGAGCAACCACGGTAGATATTCATTCCGAGAAAGGGTGCGCTTCCCGTAAGTATTCCTTTTGCGTCAACGAAATGCATGTGATACATTATATACCCTGTCTTCTTCCGCTGCCAGTTTGGCGGCCTTTTTGTATTGAATTATGTAGAAATACAGTATATACTGTTAAAGTTTGATAGTTACCGGGAGACGAAGTTCGGAACGATCCGGATATTGGCTTTTGACCCCGACAACATTATATTCAGGAGAGATTTTAAGATGATAAAAGAGAAGCTTGATGAAATAAGGGCTGCGGCCAGAAAAAGGATAGAGGGAAGCCTTGACCTTGAAAAGCTCAATGCAGCAAGGGTGGATTTACTCGGGAAAAAGGGAGAGCTTACAGCCGTTCTTAAGGGAATGAAGGATGTGGCTGCCGAGGACAGGCCGAAGGTCGGACAGATGGTGAATGAGCTCAGGGAGGAGATAGAGAGATCCCTTGAGGAGACAAAGAAAAGGCTGGAAAGTGCTGCTATGGAAGCCGCCATGGCAAAAGAGACCATAGATGTGACCCTTCCTGCAAAAAGGCGTCCAATGGGGCACAGGCATCCTAACCAGATCGCCCTTGAAGAGATGGAGAGGATCTTTATCGGCCTTGGATACGAGGTCGTGGAAGGTCCGGAGGTTGAAAAGGACTACTACAATTTCGAGGCTTTGAATATCCCTGCAGATCACCCGGCAAAGGATGAGCAGGATACCTTCTATATTAACGGAGAGATGCTTTTAAGGACCCAGACCAGCGGCGCACAGGTGCATGAAATGGAAAAGGGTCGTCTCCCCATAAGGATGATAAGTCCGGGAAGGGTTTACCGCTCGGACGAGGTGGATGCAACCCATTCACCTGTATTTCACCAGGTGGAGGGTCTTCTTATCGATGAGCAGGTAACCTTTTCGGATCTAAAGGGTACTCTTACCCAGTTTGCGAAGGAGCTTTTCGGAGCGGATACAAGGGTTAAATTCAGACCACACCACTTCCCCTTTACGGAACCCTCTGCGGAAATGGATGTTTCCTGCTTTAAATGCGGAGGAAAGGGCTGCCGCTTCTGTAAGGGTGAGGGCTGGATCGAGATATTGGGCTGCGGTATGGTTCACCCCCATGTACTTGAAATGAGTAAGATAGATCCCCTTAAATACAAGGGGTTCGCCTTCGGAGTGGGGCTTGAAAGAATCGCACTTCTTAAGTATGAGATAGATGATATGCGCCTTATGTATGAAAATGATGTGAGATTTTTATCACAATTCTAAGATTCTTCGGGCTACGCCCTCAGAATGACATATGGATGCTCGGGAAGACATATGGACGCTTAGAAAGATATACGGATGCCCGGGAAGACATATGGACGCTTAGAAAGATATAAGGATGCCCGGGAGGACATATGGATGCTTAGAATGACATATGGATGCCCGGTAAGACATATGGATGCTTAGAATGACATACGGATGCCCGGGATGACATATGGACGCTTAGAAAGATATACGGATGCCCGGGAAGACATATGGATGCTTAGAAAGATATACGGATGCCCGGGAAGACATATGGATGCTTAGAAAGATATACGGATGCCGGGGATGACATATGGACGCTTAGAAAGATATACGGATGCCCGGGATGACAAAGTATAGTGCAGGAAAATATAGAAGGCAGAAGCAGAAGGAGAATAAATGAATACATCACTTAATTGGATAAAAGCATATGTACCGGAGCTTCAGGTCAGCGATCAGGAATTTATGGACAGGATGACTCTGACCGGTACAAAAACGGAGGGTTTCAGGAGACTTGACAGAAACCTTGAAAAGATAGTTGTCGGAGAGGTGCTTTCCATAGAGAGGCATCCGGATGCCGACAAGCTCATAGTGTGCCAGGTAAATGTCGGAGAAAAGACCGTGCAGATAGTGACCGGGGCTCCCAACGTGAAAGAGGGAGACCATGTTGTTGTGGTACTTGACGGAGGAAAGGTTGCGGGAGGCCATGACGGCGGACCCCTGCCGGAGGACGGCATAGAGATAAAGGCCGGAAAGCTCCGGGGAGTGGAAAGCTTCGGAATGATGTGTTCCATAGAGGAGCTGGGCCAGAGCAGGGATGTTTTTCCCGACGCTCCGGAGGACGGACTATATATACTGCCGAAGGACAGCATTCCGGGTACTGATGCCATAGAATATCTGGGGCTCCACGATACGGTGTTTGAATATGAGATCACCTCAAACCGTGTGGACTGCTACAGTGTCCTCGGTATTGCGAGGGAGGCTGCGGCGAGCTTTGACAAGGCCTTCCATATGCCCGAAGTGCCTGTAACAGGTGAGGATGCAAAAGAATCCGCATCCGACAGGGTAAGCGTTGAGATACTGGATAAGGATCTCTGCACAAGGTATATAGCCAGGGTGGTAACAGATGTTACGATAGGGGAATCTCCGGACTGGATGAAGAAGCGGCTCCGTTCAGCGGGAATAAGACCCATAAACAATCTGGTGGATATCACAAATTACGTTATGATGGAGTACGGTCAGCCCATGCACGCCTTTGACCTTTCAACCATTGCCGGAAATAAGATAATAGTGAGAAGAGCCAAGAACGGTGATAAATTTACCACCCTTGATGGAAATGAGCGAAACCTTGACAGTGAGGTCCTGATGATCTGCGACGGAGAGAAGGAGATAGGTATCGGCGGTATCATGGGAGGAGAAAACTCCATGATAACAGGTGATGTCAAAGAGGTTTTATTCGAAGCTGCCACATTTAACGGGCCTAATATCAGGAAATCCGCGAAGAGGATAGGTCTTCGGACCGATGCTTCCGGTATTTTCGAAAAGGGACTTGATGCCAATAATGCCCTCGACGCAATTAACCGTGCCTGCGCCCTTGTGGAGGAGCTTAAATGCGGTAAGGTTCTTAAAGGCAGGGTTGATGTTCACGATGCGCTGCCGGAAAGAAAGCATATCAGATTTGAACCCGAAAGAATAAATGAATTTTTGGGAACCGATATTCCGTCGGAGGATATGCTTAAGTACTTTGAGCGCCTTGAAATAGAGTATGACAAGGATAATAAAGAGCTTATCTGTCCCACCTTCAGGCAGGATCTCCTGGGCTTTGCGGACATTGCCG
Source organism: uncultured Lachnospiraceae bacterium (assembly GCA_947167135.1). GTDB lineage: Bacteria > Bacillota > Clostridia > Lachnospirales > Lachnospiraceae > NK4A144. The sequence goes on along the minus strand of CAMVGV010000023.1, from coordinate 24,506 downwards.
AGGAGGCTGCCAGATTCTATGGCTATGATAAGATCCCGGTTACGTTGCCGAAGTCGGGCGCTGAGGGCGGAGGAATGCCTCTGAAGCTGCAGATAGAAGGGGTTGCAAGGGATGTGGCGGAGTATGCGGGCTTCTCACAGTGCATGAGCTATTCCATGGAAAGTCCGAAGGTATTTGACAAGCTCCTTCTTCACGCGGATGCCCCTGAAAGACAGGCGATAAAGATCAGTAATCCCCTGGGAGAAGACTTCTCAATAATGAGAACCGTGATATTGAACGGGCTCCTTACCAGTCTCTCCGTCAATTTCAACAGGAGAAATAAGGATGTGAGGCTTTATGAGCTCGGGAATATCTATATCCCGAAGAGCCTGCCCCTAAATGATTATCCCTCGGAAAGAATGCAGTTTGCCCTGGGCTTTTACGGCGACGGGGACTTCTACGACATGAAAGGGGTTGTGGAAGAGTTTCTTATAAAGAGCGGATTAACCCTGCTTCCGGGTTATGATGCGAAGAGCGGAAAGTCATTCTTGCATCCGGGACGTCAGGCAAATATAGTTTATGACGGGACGGTTATCGGGTACCTTGGAGAACTGCATCCCGTTGTCAGGAATAATTATGAGATATCCGAGCGTGTGTATGTTGCCGTTATCGATATGCCGGAAATAGTAAAGAGAGCGACCTTTGACAGGAAGTTTAAGGGGATTGCGAAATTCCCGGCTGTCAACCGTGATATCTCAATGGTTGTAAAAAAAGAGATCACCGCAGGTGACATCGAGAATATGATACGCGTAAGAGGCGGAAAGCTTCTGGAGAGCTTAAAGCTCTTTGATATCTATGAGGGAAGCCAGATCAAGGAAGGACATAAGTCGATGGCGTACACTCTGGTATTCAGAAACCCTGAAAAGACTCTGTCCGATGATGAGGTCAACTCCGTAATGAAAAAGATACTTAACGGTCTTAACGGAATGGGAATAGAGCTTAGGTCATGAGCGCTCTTTTAAGAAAAGACTATTTTTACGAGCTTCCGGAAGAGCTTATTGCCCAGGATCCCCTGGAAAACAGGGATGGATCCAGGCTTATGATACTTGACAAAAGGAGCGGGAAGAGAGAGGACCGGTATTTTAAGGATATGATCGAATACCTCTTTCCCGGAGACTGCCTTGTGCTTAATAATACCAGGGTCATACCTGCGAGGCTTCTCGGGGTAAAGGAGGACAGCGGTGCCGCTGTGGAGATCCTTTTATTAAAGCGGAAAAGCGGCGACAGCTTCGAAACCATAGTGAGGCCGGGGAAGAAGCTGAAGCCGGGCGCCAGGGTAAGCTTCGGTGACGGTCTTCTAAAGGCGGAAATAACTGACGTTCTCGATGGGGGCAACAGGCTTGTACGCTTTGAATACAGCGGGATCTTTGAGGAGGTGCTGGATAAGCTCGGGGAAATGCCTCTTCCTCCCTATATCACCCATAAGCTAAAGGACCGTGACAGATATAATACCGTGTATGCAAAGTATGACGGATCTGCAGCCGCTCCAACGGCGGGACTTCACTTCACGGAAGCTCTTCTGTCTGAGATAGCCGCAAAGGGTGTAAAGATAGCATACGTTACTCTTCATGTGGGACTGGGTACCTTCAGACCCGTTAAGGAGGATAATATCCTGGATCACCGCATGCACAGCGAGATCTATTATGTAAGTCCGGAAACTGCCGGGATCATCAATGATACAAAGAGGGAAGGCGGAAGGGTGATCTCTGTGGGAACCACCAGCTGCAGGACCATTGAATCCGCTGCGGACGAAAGTGGGACCATAAGGGCTGTTGACGGGGAGGAAACCGATATCTTTATCTATCCCGGCTACAGATTCAAGGTGACGGACTGCCTTATCACAAATTTCCATCTTCCGGAAAGCACGCTCCTTATGCTGGTTTCCGCCCTTGCGGGACGGGAGAAGGTGCTTGAAGCCTATAAGGAGGCTATAGTAAAACGCTACCGCTTTTTCAGCTTCGGGGATGCGATGTTTATTATGTAAAGATTGTATATTTATTCATTTTATCTTATAATTAGCTGGTGTTTGTTTTGCCGTTCCGTTTTTTGAGGGAAGTCCGGAACGGGGGAGGGGTAGTTTTGGAGGAAAGTATGGGAGAAATAGGATTAAACAGAAGAAAATATAAAAGGCACACGCTCAGCGTCAAGCTTTTTATGACCCGGGTAGATGATGAGAGCGGTATCGGTATCCCCGTTGAGGTTCTGGATATCTCAAAGGCCGGTGTGGGATTCATCTGCCGGCAGGAGCTTATGAACGGCGTGATCTACAAAGCGAATATAAAGATCTGGACCGGTGATGTTATCCCGGCCTTCATTAATGTGGTCAGGGTCAGTCATCAGGAGGAGGGAAATATCTACGGCGGTGTTTTCATCGGAATGCCGGAGACTGACGCCTGCAGGATAGAGGTATATGAGACCTATCAGGATTATTCCGATCAGGCGGGGAATGTCCCGAAGACCGAGGAGGAAGAGCGTGACGAGCTGATGAGCATTATGGAGAATGCTCTGAATTCCGGAAATTGATAAGAACAGGAGAAGCTTTATGAATATCGGAGTTGTTGTTGCTTTATCGGCATTTGGCGTTATGACGCTTATTGCAGTCGGGATAATGATCGCGGTAGTTGCAAGCGTTGCCTATGTTGAATCCAGAAGGGATGAAGAAGTTTGAAAGAAAACTTTCAAACTTGCTTTGATGCCGCTGAAGAGCGCGGCATCAAAGGGTCTACTCTGCTCACATCGGGCAGCAGGATAACAATTGACGGAAAGGAGCGGCATAGACAGGAAATGAGTAAACGTCTGAAAGCAGGCTTTATTGCTCTCGGGCTTATAGGCGGTTCCATTGCGAAGAATATTAGGCGGGTCTTCCCCGATGCCTATATCACTGCTTTGAACAGGTCAAAGGAAACTCTTGACTGCGCTCTTCAGGAAGGGATCATTGATCACGGGACTCTGAAGCTTGATGACAGCTTCAGGGACTGTGATTTTATTTTTTTGTGTGCCCCCGTGGAAACCAATACGGAATATCTGTCCCGCCTGAAGCCTTTTCTCGGGTCTGATACCATACTGACCGATGTGGGTTCGGTAAAGGGTGTTATTCACAGTGCGGTGGAAAAATACGCGGGGGATGCCGTGTTTATAGGCGGACATCCTATGGCGGGATCCGAAAAGAGCGGATATAAGAATTCAAACGACCGCCTTATCGAGAATGCCTATTATATTCTTACCCCCGGGGATAATGCTGAAAAAAGGCATATCGAAAGATATGAGGAGCTGGTAGGAAAGCTCGGAGCCATTCCGCTGGTGCTCTCCCCTCCGCTGCACGACCGTGTAACTGCGGCAATAAGCCATGTTCCCCATATGATAGCCTATACACTTGTGAGGCTTATCGAAAGGGAGGATTCCCCGGAACAGTACATGAAGGCCATAGCCGCCGGAGGCTTTAAGGATATTACCCGTATTGCATCATCCGATCCCGTAATGTGGGAGCAGATCTGCCTTGAAAACCCGGAGCATATTACTTCTCTTCTGGATAAGTATATCGAAATGCTGTCGGAGACCCGGGAGCTTATTGAGGAAAAAAGGGGTGAGGATCTTAAGGGGATCTTTGAAGAAGCAAAGAACTACAGGGATTCCGTTCCCGATGCACCTCTGGGGCCGATAAAGAAAACATATATTATCCATATTGACGTAGAGGACGAGCCCGGTGCCATAGCCATAGTCGCCACGATTCTCTCGGCTCATGGTCTTTCGATAAAGAATATCGGTATCGTTCATAACAGGACATATGAGGAAGGAGCGCTCCGCATAGAGTTTTATGACAGGGAGTCCATGGCTCTTGGCATCGCCGACCTTATGGAGAAAGGATATAAGATTTACAGCAGGACATGAAGATATTACATGCTACAAACGGTCTCCGGGGTGAGCTTAAGGTACCGGGAGACAAATCAATTTCACACAGAGCCGTGATGTTTGGATCAATAGCTACGGGAGACACCCTGATCCGGGGATTTTTGAAGAGTGCAGACTGCATATCCACAATGAACTGCTTCCGCGCAATGGGCATAGATATAGAGGAGGGAACGGATGAAAAAGGGGAGTACATCCTTGTTCACGGCAGGGGTCTCCGGGGATTAAAGAAGCCCGCGCATCCTCTGGACTGCGGGAATTCGGGGACTACGGCAAGGCTGATTTCCGGGATTCTTGCGGGTCAGGATTTTGAGAGTATGCTCACAGGGGATGCTTCCCTTTCCAGAAGGCCGATGAAGAGGGTGATAGAACCGCTTAATACCCTTGGGGCTTCCTTAAGATCGGAAAACGGAAACGGACTAATGCCTCTTATAATAGAAAAGGGGGAGCTTCACGGGGGCTGTATAAGGACAAGGGTTGCGTCTGCCCAGGTAAAGTCAGCGATCCTTTTATCCGGGCTTTATGCGGATAAAGAGACATCTGTTATCGAACCTGCCCTCTCCAGAAACCATACGGAGCTTATGCTTTCTGCCTTCGGAGCGGACATTACAGCGGGAAGTGAGGCTGAACCAAAGGCCTCCGTAAGGCCCGGAAGGGAGCTTTACGGTATTCCGGTAATTGTACCGGGTGATATTTCAAGTGCGGCATATTTTATCGGGGCAGCTCTTATCGTTCCCGGGTCGGAGGTGGTTTTAAGAAACGTGGGCATCAATCCCACCCGGGACGGGATCTTAAGGGTGTTCAGGGATATGGGTGCCGATATAAAGATAGAGAACGAGCGTTATGAATCCGGTGAGAGATCAGCGGATCTTATTGTAAGCTATTCTCCCTCTCTTAAGGGCGTGGAGATCGGGGGGGATATCATACCGTCTCTTATAGATGAGCTTCCGCTTATCGCGGTTATTGCCGCTGTTGCCGGAGGTGAGACAGTGATAAAGGATGCGGCGGAGCTTAAGGTAAAGGAGTCAAACAGGATAAGCCTTACCGTAAATAACCTGAAGGCTATGGGTGCGGATGCTGATGAAAGAGAAGACGGTATGGTTATACGAGGGGGAAAGCCTCTTCACAGAGCCTCTGTTGAAACCGCAAAGGATCACAGGATCGCTATGAGCTTTTCCGTTGCCGCCCTTGTCAATTCGGACGTACGTCCGGTGGAGATAAGGGACCCTTCCTGCGTCGGTATATCGTTCCCGTTCTTTTACAGGGATATGGACAGACTATTGGAACGGTAAAATTACACAAAAACCATTGTTAATAATCGGAAAATTTGGTAAAATAGTCGTGCTTGCCTGAGGTGCCGGGGAAGGATCCCGGCGGCTTGCACGACTATATTTTATTGGAGGTAATTTCCGTATGAAGGTTTACACAACAGAAAAGATCCGTAATATTGTCCTCCTGGGCCACGGCGGCTCCGGAAAGACCAGCCTTGTGGAAGCAATGGCCAATCTTTCGGGGCTTACAACGAGACTGGGATCCGTCGCCGATGGAAACACCATCAGTGACTATGACAAGGAGGAGCAGAAGAGAAAATTCTCCATCAGTACTTCCTTGATCCCCATTGAATGGGAGGACACAAAGCTCAATATCATGGATACCCCGGGATTCTTTGATTTTGTCGGCGAAGTGGAAGAAGCTGCAACCGCTGCCGCTTCCGCAATAATCGTTGTTAACGGCAAGGCAGGAGTCGAGACAGGTACGAAGAAGGCATGGGAGCTTTGTGACAAGTACAATATTCCCAGAATGATCTATGTTTCAAATATGGATATTGACAATGCTTCATTCAAGAATGTTCTTGAGGAGCTTACAGACCTCTACGGAAAAAAGATAGCGCCCTTCCACTTCCCCATCAGAGAGGATGAGAAGTTCGTGGGATACGTAAATGTTGTGGCAGAAAAGGCTTTCCGCTGGGATGACAAGGGAAAAGCCGTTGAGTGCGATATACCCGAGTACTCAAAGGAAAACCTTCAGACCTACAGGGATTCCCTTATGGAAGCCGTTGCCGAGACCAGCGAGGAATTTATGGACAGGTATTTCGGAGGAGATACCTTCTCCGAGGCTGAGATCAGAGCCGCTCTTCACGCAAGTGTATGTGACGGCACCATAGTTCCGATAACCATGGGCAGCAATACTCTTGTACGCGGCGTATATACACTGCTTGATGACTGTGTGAAGTATCTTCCGAGCCCCGAGGGCAGGAAGATGGCAGGTATCGATACCGCCAGCTCCGAGGTATTCGAAGCCAATTATGATTTCTCAAAGCCCAAGACAGCCATAGTATGGAAGACCATAATAGATCCTTTCATCGGAAAGTACTCACTCTTCAAGGTATGCTCCGGCGTTATCAAGAGCGGTGATGTCCTGTATAACGTAAATGAGGATACGGAGGAGAAGACGGGTAAGCTCTACACCTTATGCGGAAACAAGGCTATTGAGGTACCGGAGCTTCATGCCGGTGATATAGGCGCTTTTGCAAAGCTTGCCGTTACAAAGACCGGAGACTCGCTTGGAACAAAGACAACAGCCATAAGATTCGGTAAGCCGCTTATCTCAACACCATATACGGCTGTACGTTACAGGCCCGTTAATAAGGGTGATGTGGACAAGATCTCACAGGCACTTGCAAAAATGTGCGCAGAGGATCTCACACTCAGGAATGTGAATGATTCGCTGAACCGCCAGACACTGCTCTACGGCATAGGAGACCAACAGATAGATGTTGTAAAGGCTAAGCTTGAAAGCGAGTACAAGGTTCAGATAGAGCTTTCGACCCCGAAGGTTGCATACCGTGAGACCATCAAGGGAAGATCCGACGTTCAGGGAAGATACAAGAAGCAGACCGGCGGACACGGACAGTTCGGTGATGTAAAGATCATATTCGAGCCCAGCGGAGATATGGAGAAGCCCTTTATCTTTGAGGAGAAGGTTGTGGGCGGAGCAGTTCCGAAGAATTTCTTCCCCGCTGTTGAGAAGGGTCTTGCGGAATCCGTAGAAAAGGGACCCCTTGCCGCATACCCCGTTGTCGGCGTAAAAGCTACCCTCTATGACGGCTCCTATCATCCTGTTGATTCATCCGAGCAGTCCTTCAAGACCGCTGCAAAGCTTGCCTTCAAGGACGGGTTTATGAAGGCAACGCCGATACTTCTGGAGCCCATTATGACCCTGAAGGTTACGGTTCCGGATCAGTTCACCGGAGACGTAATGGGTGATCTGAATAAGCGCCGCGGCCGTGTACTTGGCATGAATCCCACAGAGGGAGGTAAGCAGGTGATCGAGGCAGAGATACCCGAGAGTATGATCTTCGGTTACAATACGGATCTCCGTTCCATGACAGGTGGAATAGGAGAGTATTCATATGAGTTCAACCGCTACGAGCCCGCACCCGCCGATGTGCAGGCTAAGGAGATCGAGGCCCGGAAGGATAAGATCGAAAATATTGAAGAGTAACAGTAATTAATAAACTTTGCCCCCGGGGTCTCTTCAGGTGACTTCGGGGGATTTTTTATCAAAATGTGACTTTTGGCGACTTGATCGTAGGATGGGAAAATTAAAACAAACTGTAATTGAATACTTCCTCGTGGCGCTTACGGGGATACTCTATATTTTCCAGTGTTCGAGCTGGACGAGTCCTCTATACCCTTACGCATACGGGTACGACTCCTCCTGGTATGCACTGATGGGGAGAGCGATAACCGAGGGCTTTGTCCCCTACAGGGATTACTTTGACCTAAAGGGGCCGGCTTTCTTTTTTTATGAGGCTCTGGGACAGCTTATCATAAGGAACAGGCCGGGGATCTTCTTAATACAGTGCATTTCCATAGTTTTTACGGTGATTCTTCTGTGGAAGAGCGCAAGGCTCTTTCTTAACAGGCTTCTATCGGCGGCAGTGCTTCTTTCCTTTTATTTTACGGGCTATGCGCTTATCTGGGGAGGAAACACGGTGGAAGAGCTTTTCCAGCCCTTTTCCTTCGCGGCGGTATATCTTACCCTGGATCATATAAAAAACAGGGAGAAAGCGTATTTTTCAAAGGACAGGGCAGCTCTTATTATGGGGATAGGCTTCGGAATATGCCTGTATTCAAAGGTCACCATAGCCGCGGCCGTCATTTCTTCTGTGCTGACCGTTCTGATAACACTGATAAGGGAAAGGAACTATGAGGCGATAAAATGCTGTGCCCTGAATTTTCTTAAAGGTCTGGTCATAGTATCTGTCCCGATTTTCATATATTTTATTGTTAACGGGGCACTGAAGGATTTTCTGTATTGTGCCTTTCTGTTTGCCTTCAGACGGTCCACGGACTACTATGAGCCTTTTTCCCTGGGCTGGGAAAGAAATCTTCTCATCTGCTATGCGGCTCTGTTTTACGGAATATGTATGAAGAACGGGGACAGGTGTGAAGGGGAGAGGAAAATGTACCTCTTAATCCTTACTGTGATACAATACCTGTCTCTTCATTTCGGCACACCCTATCTCTATTATTTTCTTACCCAGATGCCGGTATTCGCCGTGATGATGATCTATATCCTGAAGGATGCGGGAGAAAAGATAACGGGAGATATCAAAACAAACGGCAGTGGTTCCAGGCCGGACATCCGTATTTTTGCAACTTTTCTTGCAATAACAACCATTATCGTTGGCTATCTGGATCTGAATGTGGATAAGTTTAAGGAAAATATAATGATATTCGATGAGGAAACAGGGAAGAGCCAGGTTCTTGCCTGCCGGGAGATCTATGAGCTGGTACCTGAGTGGGAGAGGGACGCTATATACAATCTCGAATCCGGAATGATCTATTATGAGGTCAACCAGACACTGCCCACAAATAAATACCCGGTCAACCTCCCTTACTTCCTCCATCTGGATCCAAGAATAAAAACTGATGTTATGAATAAACTCCGCTTTGAAACACCTAAGTGGATCATATGCGAACGCATGTGGGAATTTGATGATGAGGATATTAAGGACTACGTCTTTTCAAATTATGAGCTTATTGCGGATAATGAGGGGGAGGAGCTGTACCGGCTGTTTGAATGAGTTATCCCGGAATGAGGGGCGTACAGCTCCGTCCTGTAAGCTTATCAGTGACTGCCGTTCATAAAGGAGAGGGGACCGTTTGTTTCAGTCTGGGATTTCAGTATCCGGCTGTCTTCCTTCCAGTTCTGGTCACCGTCATTGAATTTCCTTGTTCCGTCAATGATAACTGCGGATGAAATAACGGGTATTATTACAGCGATCACTGCCAGAAATCCTTCCTGGGGGTTTTCCAGCCTTTCCATCATGTCCTTAAACAGCATGATCAGAACTATGATATTCAGAACAGAGAGAATAAGGCTTAGCATACTGCCGGCAATGGGCAGAAAATTGATAAGCATCGAAAGGATATAGCACACAACGGGCCAGAGCTTCATAACGATCGCAGGTGCGTTCCAGCCGTATATGGTTATTGTTTCCGTATTTCCGTAGGTCGCTTCCACAGAAGCCCATATATTTACTATGGGTATAAAGGCCATCCAGGCATTATCATAGCTTCTGACCTTCAGGTATCTGTATCTTGCGATGGCATCTATGAGATAGAATACCAGCCATATTATAAAAAATACCGCCAGAAATCCGCCAAATACCATTATCAGTCCCAATGTTTCTTCGTTAAAATTGTCCATTGTTTCTCCTCCCTGATGAATTATAGTAAAGAATCTGTCTTGCTAACCTGATTGATTATACGAAAAAACATCCCATAAAGACAATACCCGGGAAAACGCATGCGCTTGACTTTTATCAGCCGGAACATTAAACTTGATAATACTGATTTTTACGGGCGGAGTATGCCCTTGAAGGAGAGTATCGAAGATGTCGGTGAATTATAACCATACGGAAATAGAAGATAAGTGGACAAAGATCTGGGAGGAGCATCCCGTAAATACTGATGACGGCAAAAAGCCGAAGTATTACTGTCTGGATATGTTTCCATATCCTTCGGGAGCGGGTCTCCATGTCGGACACTGGAGAGGCTATGTGATAAGTGATGTATGGAGCCGTTACAAGATGATGAACGGCTACTATATCATACATCCGATGGGATGGGACGCTTTCGGACTTCCTGCCGAGAATTATGCCATACAGACGGGTCAGCACCCCAGGATTTCCACAGCTGAGAATATAAGGAATATCAAGCGCCAGGTAAAGCAGATCGGTGCTATCTACGACTGGGATATGGAGCTTAATACCACGGATCCGGAATTCTACAGGTGGACCCAGTGGATCTTTGTGCAGCTCTTCAAGAAGGGGCTCGCATACGAGAAGGAGATGCCGCTTAACTGGTGTCCCCACTGCCGCGCGGTCCTTGCAAACGAAGAGGTGGTTGACGGAAAATGCGAGCGCTGCCACAGTGAAGTAACGAAAAAGAATCTCCGCCAGTGGATGCTGAAGATCACGGAGTATGCCGACAGGCTTCTGGATGGTCTTGACGGCCTCGACTGGCCGGAAAAAGTAAAGAAGATGCAGACCGACTGGATCGGGAGATCCTACGGAGCCGAGGTCGACTTTAAGATCGACGGAAGGGACGACGCTGTAACTGTATATACCACAAGACCCGATACCCTGTACGGAGCCACCTTTATGGTACTCGCACCGGAGCATGAGCTTTCCCTCGGTCTCGCAACCCCTGACAGAAAGGCTGAGGTGGAAAAATACATTGCCGATTCGGCCAATAAGTCCAATGTTGACAGGCTGCAGGGTAAAGAAAAAACAGGCGTTTTTACCGGCTCCTACTGCATAAATCCAATGAACGGGGCGCGTGTTCCGATCTGGCTTTCCGACTACGTTCTGGCAGATTACGGAACAGGTGCTATTATGTGTGTCCCCGCACATGACGACCGTGACTTTGCTTTTGCAAAGAAGTTTGATCTTCCGATCATTCAGGTAATTGCGAAGGACGGAAAAGAAATAGAGAATATGGAAGAGGCCTATACCGAGGCGAACGGCACCATGATCAATTCCGGTGAGTGGAACGGTATGGAATCTGCGGAGCTTAAGCTGAAGGCTCCCCACATTGTCGAAGAAAAGGGCTTCGGACGCGCAAAGAAAAACTTTAAGATACGTGACTGGGTATTTTCAAGGCAGAGATACTGGGGAGAGCCTATTCCCATTATCCACTGTCCCGACTGCGGAGCGGTTCCCGTGCCCGAGGAAGAGCTTCCTGTGCTTCTGCCGGAGGTGGAGTCCTACCAGCCGACGGATACCGGAGAATCGCCTCTTGCTGCGATCGATTCCTGGGTTAACTGCAAGTGTCCGAAGTGTGGACATGACGCAAAGAGGGAGACCAATACCATGCCCCAGTGGGCAGGCTCCTCCTGGTATTTCTTACGCTATGTTGACGTGAAAAATAAAGAGGCACTCTTAAGCCGCGAAAAAGCGGATAAGTTTCTGCCTGTTGATATGTATATCGGCGGAGTTGAGCACGCGGTACTGCATCTCCTTTATTCGAGATTCTGGACCAAGTTCCTTTATGATATCGGCGCAGTAGGCTTTGAGGAGCCATTCCTGAAGCTATTCAATCAGGGCATGGTGCTTGGGCCGAAGGGCGTAAAGATGAGTAAGTCTTTGGGTAATGTAATAAGCCCCGATGATATGATAAGTGATTACGGCTGTGATTCATTGAGGCTTTACGAGCTCTTTATAGGACCTCCCCAGCAGGACAGTGCCTGGGATGACAGAGGTATAGACGGAGTATACAGGTTCCTTATAAAGCTCTGGAATCTGGTTATGGACAATAAGGATAAGGACGTACAGGCCGGTCAGGAGCTTATCCGGATAAGGCATAAGCTTATTGATACAATTACCACAAGGCTCGAAAGCTTTTCATTGAATACCGTGGTTTCCGGCTTTATGGAATTCAATAATGCACTTGCAAAGCTTGACGGGGTGGACCGGGAGACACTGGAAACATATGTTATTTTACTTGCCCCCTTTGCACCGCATATGGCAGAGGAGCTCTGGGAGCAGCTCGGACACAGTGAATCCGTATTTAAGGCTTCCTGGCCAAAGGCAGACAAGTCTGCAATGAAAGAGGACACCATTGAGGTTCCGATCCAGGTCAACGGAAAGGTACGTGGAACAGTGAGTGTTTCTGCGGATGCTTCCAAGGACGAGGTTCTTGCTGCCGCGAAGGAAGCTGTTAAGGACAGACTTGACGGGAACCTCAAAAAGGAGATCTATGTTCCCGGAAAGATCGTTAATCTGGTCGTAAAATAGGGAAGTGACGGAAAGGGCCCGGGTCTATGTCCATTAGAAAAACCCTTCTTCTGCTGACCCTGAATTATATACTGATATTTGCCTGGATGTTCCTGTACAGGCTTGGGGAGATGAGCGCACTTTTAATCTTTCCGATCACCATGGGTATCGCTTTTCTGGATACTGTTTTTGCAGAAGGGAGGAGGAGTGCATATCTCTGGTGCGGAAATCTCCTTATTGCGACCATTGCGGGGATACTGCTGCAGGCATATCTCTGTATCAGGGCAAACGGGGATTTGGAGCATGCGGTATTAAGGGCTGCCGTGGAGATCCCGGCTGCAGTGCTCATCATCGGTATGATCGCCGTGATATCGGGTCACGAGGCTGCAAAGCTTAAGAAAAAGCGATTAGAGAAGAATCTGAGGAGGGCATCATACTCCGCGGGAGACGGGGGAGCCATAAAGGAATCCGGTAATGAAGGGGACGAAGAAGCTGTATCTTCAAGGGGAGACAGAGACAGTTTTTTCGGACGGTCTTTGGAGACGGATACGGATGACGCTCTTTTATATGACGGGGATGACCCGGATGATGATGAAGATGATGATGATGAGGATAATGAACCCACATTCAGGGTTATAAAGAAGTCATAACAGATATGAGGGTCAGGAGGAGAATATGAAACAGATAACCACAAAAATCGCCGTCATAATTATGATGGCATTCCTGCTATTGCCGCTTGCGGGAGGGCAGGAGGCAAGAGCCGAGGGAATGACCGTAAATTATGTTTTTACGGGATTGGAGATACCGGCCGGGCAGGCAGAGATTCTTACCATTGATTCTGCAACACTGGAGCTTTTCAGGCAGAATCCGGCGATAATCAATGTGTACGTTTCCGCTCTTGCCGAGAGATACAATACCGCTACTGCCCGGATAGACCAGGCGGCGGAGGTAACATATCTTACCGGTGTCATAAGCGGTACGGTACTTCCGGGGAATCATGTGCCTCAGTACACGGCGGTTGATCCGGCTGCGATATTGCCACAGCTGCCCGCAGCCGCAGAGGTTCAGCCGGCTGCTGAAGCAGTTCCGGAAAATACGGGTGTTATCTCATCTCCGGTAAATATGGAGATAAGCGGTGGAAACTATATTGATATAAATATCAGCACACAGACACTCACACTTTTCCAGAACGGGGTCGCAACCTATGCGGTACCTGTCGTAACCGGAAATGTAAGAGCGGGACACAATACGCCCGAAGGGCTGTTCTCCGTGCAGTATAAACAGCTTGACAGAACCTTAAAGGGTGAGGATTACGAGTCCTTCGTCCACTATTGGATGAGGATAGTGAACAATGTCGGGATACATGATGCTTCCTGGAGAAGTAATTTCGGCGGGAATATCTATATGACAAACGGTTCCCACGGCTGCATCAATGTTCCGCCCTCACTTATGCCTCCCCTTTATGAGGTTGTTCCTGTAGGTTATCCGGTGTGGGTACATTCCTGAGAAGATCCTTCGCTGTCGCTCGGGATGACATGGAGACAGAATGGTAAATAACGAGATCGAACTAACAAGAACAGTTGATATGGAAAAGAAGGATGCCCTTATAAGGCGTCTTGTCAATGCGGGGATCTCATACCTGGAAAAGTGGGAGAAGGTGCCCTTTTTCAAAAGGCATGAGTATAACGGATCAAAGGAGGTCTGTGTCGTTTTTATCAATGACTATCAGAAGGAGCTTGCTTTCAGCATTCTCGAGGAAGTAGAGGGCGGAGGCGAGGTGCCTGAACGTAAGCAGAAGATAAAAGCACTGAGGGATGATTTGGATTCCTGATCTTTTTACGGAAAGGAGGACTGCAGGCAATATGGCGGAAGCGGTATACGAAAAGCTGAAGAGGTGCTATGAGGACATCAGGAGGAAAACTGATTTTAAGCCTGAGATCGCATTGGTGCTGGGATCGGGTCTCGGAGATTTTGCCGGCAATATAGAGGTAAAGGGTGTTATTGATTATAAGGACATTGACGGCTTCCCGGTATCGACTGCTCCCGGACACGCGGGACAGTTCATATACGGGGCCCTCGGAGGAAAGAATATCATCTGTATGAAGGGAAGGATCCATTACTATGAGGGTTATCCAATAACGGATGTTGTCTTACCCGCCAGGCTTATGAAGCTTATGGGGGCGGAGATCCTCTTTCTCACCAACGCTTCAGGTGGCATAAATCCGTCATTTAAGGCCGGGGATTTTATGCTTATGACCGGACACATTTCGTCCCTTGTCCCGAACCCCCTCATCGGTCCGAACATACCGGAGCTGGGAGTAAGGTTCCCGGATATGACCTATGTTTACGATCCTGAGCTCTGTGATGTGGTTCGTTCAAAGGCAAAGGAGGCCGGGATCGACCTTAAGGAGGGTGTTTATATACAGACAACGGGACCTTCCTATGAGTCTCCCGCCGAGATCAGGATGTTTAAGGATATGGGGGCCGACGCTGTCGGAATGAGTACGGTTGTAGAGGCAATAGCCGCCCACCACGCCGGAATGAGGGTAGTGGCGGTTTCCTGTATAGCAAATCTGGCTGCCGGTATATCGGAGCATAAGCTTACAGAGGAAGAGGTGCTTGAAGCCGGTGAGAAGGCTGCGCCTCAGTTCAAGAAGCTGGTGATAGATTCAATAAAGGGTTTTTAGTGTATGAATACTTTGTTTTATAACGGAAGGCTTCTGTCCTTTGCAGACGGAGAGGATCTTAAGATCATTGATAATGCTGCTGTTGCCGTGGAGGGCAGCAGCATTGTTTATGCCGGAAGAAAGACGGATCCCGGGTACGACGACAGCCTTCGGGGGATTGTTTTTGACCGGGAGACAGATCTTAAGGGCAAGCTTATAATGCCGGGATTTAAGAACTGCCATACCCATTCGGGAATGACATTCCTGCGTTCGGCTGCGGATGATATGAAGCTGGACGACTGGTTAAATAAGCAGATTTTCCCGAGAGAGGCGCATCTTACAGAGGAGGATATCTACTACGCAACGATCCTCGCAGTAATGGAGTATCTAAGCGGAGGAGTAACGGAAATATGCGAAATGTACCTTACTCCCGATTCTATCGACAGGGCTGTCCTGGACACGGGCATCCGCTGTGTTCAGTGCGGCTGTATGAACAATTTTTCCCAGAGTCTCGTAAAGCTCAGGGACTGGTACGACAGATTAAATAAGGGAAGTGACCTGAGCTCCTTCAGGTTCGGAATACACGCTGAATACACTTGCTCCGAGGAGCTTCTCAAAGAAACGGCAGATGCTGTCCATGAGCTGAAGGCTCCTCTGTATCTGCATATGTCCGAAACGGCATCCGAGGTTCAGGGCTGCCGGGAGAGACATGGCGGACTTTCTCCCGTTGAATATCTGGATTCACTTGGGCTCTTTGATCACGGCGCGGTATTCTTCCACGGAGTACACGTTTCCGATAATGACATAGAGATCATAAAATCAAGGAATATTGCGGTCATTACAAATCCGGCATCCAATATTAAACTCGCAAGCGGTATAGCGCCTATAGACAGGTATCAGAGGGAGGGCATCCTCCTCGGTATAGGAACCGACGGTCCCGCGAGCAATAACTGCCTTGATATGTTCAGGGAGATGTTTTTAACGTCCGCTCTCGCAAAGCTCAGGGAAAATGATGCTGCCGCCGTTGATGCCGCCGATGTTCTGAGGATGGCCTGCTCTGACGGGGCAAGAGCCATTGGCACACCGGAGTGTGACAGTCTGAAGCCAGGGAAAAAGGCGGATATCGTGGTCCTGGATCTTTCATATCCGAATATGCAGCCGGAAAACAACATTGTAAAGAACATTGTTTACTCCGGCTCGAAGCAGAACGTATATCTTACAATGGTAGACGGTGTCATAAGATACGAGGACGGAGAATATAATATCGGCTTTGACAGGGAAGAGATATATAAAGAGGTGAAGAAAACGGCGGACCGTATAAACAGGGAGGCCGGCTTTGCATAAGCTTGGCAGGGATGAATATGAGATCCTGAAGAGGTACTATTATTCAAAAGCGGAAGGGGATGATTCTGCACTTATTGACGATATTACCTGGAATGATCTGGAGATGGATCTCTTTTTTGAAAGATTTAATAACACGTGCTCACAAAACGGCGGAGAGTATTTCTATGATATGCTCCGCCGTCCTCTTGTCTTAAAAGACGGTATCCGGGAGCTAAGGGAGAGGGGCAGGGTTTCGGAGCTTTTCAGAGAAGATACGGCACTTCGGGACGAATACCGGAAAGCCTTTGAAACAGATGAAAAAATAAGCTCCGGCTTCCACGAGATGCTGAAAAAGCTTGATAGTGTAAGAAGAGACAGCCTGATCCTGCATTTTTCCTTACTTTTCCTTGCCGCAGTTTCCCTCGCATTTATATTTACCTATCCCTTTGCCGGCTTTCTCCTTTTTATAGCGGCCTCTATAATAAACGTCACGCTTTATTTCAGGCGAAGGGCGGAAATAGAAAGCTATATTCCCGTTATAAGGTATCTCATTAGGGAGATAAGGGAGATAAGGCGGCTCCTCCGTATTGATCCGAAGGGATTAAGCGGGTACCATTCACGTCTTAAGTCTGCACTTGATTCTCTTAAGGGAATAGACAGAAACGCCTGGATAATATTAAGCGGAAAACGTCTGACCGGGGGGTTACTTGAGCTCCCTCTTGATTTTATAAGGATTTTTTTTCATATAGATCTTATTAAGTTTGACCTGATACTCGACGGTCTGAAGGAAAAGCACGAAGCGGTGGAGGAGCTTTTCAATGTGACGGGCTTCCTGGATTCAATGATATCCCTGTCATTTCTAAGGGATGAGCTGAAAACCTTCTGTGAACCCGTGTTTAAGGAAAAAGGCGGGATTGAGCTTTCCGGGCTCTATCATCCTATGCTTAAGGATCCGGTGCCCTGTGACGTGGAAAACGTATCTCTTATGCTTCTCACAGGATCAAATGCCTCGGGAAAATCCACCTTCCTAAAGGCTGCCGCGATTTCACTTATACTGGCAGAGACGCTTTATACCGTTCCCGCCGGGAAAATGTCCCTCTGTCAGATGGAGATCTTTTCATCAATGTCCTTAAGAGACAGCATTGAGAAGGGAGACAGCCTGTATGTAACGGAGATAAAATCCATCAAACGTATAGCCGACAGACTGAAAAGCAGCGAATGTCTGGCTATATTTCTTGATGAAGTACTGAAGGGCACGAATACGGTTGAGAGGATAGCCTCCCTGTCTGTATTGCTTAAAAGCTTTTCCGGAGCCCGGGTCTGCTTTGCAGCGACCCATGATACGCCTCTGACATATATTCTGGAAGACATATATGAGAATTACCATTTTGATGAGAATGTGACGGAGGAGGGCATAAGCTTCCCCTATGAGCTAAAGAAGGGCAGGACCGGATCCAGGGATGCCATAATGCTGCTTTCCGTTATGGGGCTGGATAAGGAGGTAACAAAGGAAGCCTTTGAATTGAGCGATGAATTCCTGAAGGAGGGTGTATGGAAGAAACTATAACAGAAGTTACCTTATACTCTGACGGCTCCAGCAGGGGAAATCCCGGCCCCGGCGGATACGGAACCATTTTGAGATATATTGATAAAAAGGGAGAGGTGTTTGAACGGGAATATTCGGAGGGCTTTCCGGAGACCACGAACAACAGAATGGAAATAATGGGTGTTATTGCAGGCCTTGAAAAGCTGAATAAGCCCTGCCGGGTAAATATAATCTCCGATTCACAGTATGTAGTGAACGCATTTAACAAAAACTGGATAGAGAGCTGGCAGAGAAATAACTGGAGGGGTTCAGATAAAAAGCCCGTTAAGAATGTGGATCTATGGCAGAGGCTGTTAAAGGCCGCCGAGGGGCATGAACTCCTTTTCACCTGGGTCAGGGGGCATAACGGTCATGAGGAAAACGAGCGTTGCGACAGGCTGGCCACAGCCGCGGCGGACAGGGTTGCGGGTGCTTAAAAGGGGCTGCAGGCACTTAAAAGGGGCTGCGGGCGCTTAAAAGGGATGCACGGGTTTAAAATGTCTGCTGGCGGGCAAAATGTTTTTAAAAAAATACAATGCGCTCCTAAACTACAGAGAGTGTCTGCCGATATATTACATGATAACAAGGATTTTATAAGATCCTTCGTCGCTACCGCTCCTCAGGATGACATCAGGATCGGGGTTCTCAGGATGACATCGGGATCTGGGTTCTCAGGATGACATCGGGATCTGGATCCTCAGGATGACATCAGGATCTGGGTTCTCAGGATGACATCAGGATCTGAGTTCTCAGGATGACATCAGGATCTGAGTTCTCAGGATGACATCGGGATCTGGGTTCTCAGGATGACATCAGGATCTGGATCCTCAGGATGACATCAGGATCTGGGTTCTCAGGATGACATCAGGATCGGGGTTCTCAGGATGACATCGAAATCTGGGTTCTCAGGATGACATCGGGATCTGGGTCAATTGGATAAAGTTAGTGTCATTCTGAGCGAAGCGAAGAATCTTCCATAACCGTTTGGAAAGATCCTTCGCAGACACAGGTGATAACAGCAGCAGTAGTCAACACAGGGAATAGTGGAAAAGGAGGTTCAGGGAATGAACAATGTAGGCAGCTTTAATTTTTACCAGAACACCGGGATGGTAGGGGATAATATCAGGAAATTCGGGGGACACAGACCGGCCGGGGCAGAAAAGGCCGCAGCAGGACAGGATAACGGGGCGGAGTATATTAGAAATAAAAAGACTGATAATGCAAACGGTATTCAGAACGGTGTAGAGCTTTCCGACGGTGCGAAGAAGATACTCGAGGAATTAAAGGAAAAATACGGGAAGAACACCGATTTCTTCGTTGCGAGCTATTCTTCGGATGAGGAAGCCGAGGAATATCTATCCAGGGGAACAAAGGAATACAGTGTTTTGATAGAGCCGGAGCTTTTGGAGGAAATGGCTCGTGATGCCGAGACAAAAGAAAAGTACATGGGCATCATCGATGACGGGACAAAGCAGCTTGACAGTATAAAGGAGCAGCTGAAGGAATCCGGAAAAGACGGCGAAGTGAAGAATATCGGCTTCTCCGTTAACAGGGACGGAAGCCTAAGCTTTTTCGCCAAGCTTGAACAGTCTTCAAAGGATCAGGCGGACCGGATAGCCGAAATAAGAGAAAAGAGAGCTGAGGAAGCCGAAAAGGAAGAAAAGAGGAGAGAAAAGAGGCTGAAGGATCGTGCCGCTGAGCATGATTATAAGGGCTTCGGGAGGGATCAGATTAAGAAAGCCGATGTAAGGGCGGATTCTGCAGAGGAGCTCCTTGATAAAATAGTTAATTTTGACTGGAACAGTGTGCAGAGTGAGCAGCTTATGACGGTGGGATCAAAGGTGGATTTCAGCGCCTGACCTACTGAGTACGGGAACGCTGTTTTAGCCTTACGCGGGAATTCCCGGCGGGAAATACCGAATGAAAAAAGCGATCGTGACCGGAGGAGCCGGTTTTGCCGGATACAGTCTCGTAAAATCCCTTATTTCAGAGGGATTCAGAGTCCTGTGTCCGGTACGACCCGGCTCCCTGCATAATAAGAGACTGGAAGCATTAGCAGAAGACAGCGAAGGGACTTTAGGGGAGCTTATCCTCCTAAGTCTTGACATGAAGGATATCGGGATCCTGAGCCACTGGCTCGGGAGGAAGCATATCGATATGTCGGGCTGTCTTTTTTTTCACCTTGCCTGGTCAGGGGAGAGGGATGATTTTGACGGGCAGTATGCCAATATAAACATAACGACTGATACCGTTATTGCTGCGGCAAGGATCGGGGCGTCAAGGATAATAATAACCGGTTCCCAGGCAGAGTACGGCATGAAGGCCGGCGGGATCACTCTTCCCGACGGTACAATATCGCCTGTTACAGAAGAGGCTTTGCCGGAGCCTCTGAATTCCTACGGTGCCGCGAAGGCAGCTGCAATGCATATAAGCAGGGATCTTGCCCGGCATCTCGGTCTCAAATGGAACTGGGTCAGGATATTCAGTCTGTACGGCGAATGTGAGCATGACCATACCATGCTTTCATATTTAAAAAGTGCTCTTGAAAAAGGGGAGGTGCCGCATCTCTCTTCCTGTGAGCAGTATTGGGATTATCTTGATGTAAGGGATGCCGCAAAGGCTCTGATATGTGTTGCAGAAAAGGGAGGGGATAATGAGATATACAATCTGGCCAGCGGTGACATCAGGCCGTTAAAGGAATTTACCCGGATCATAGGAAAGAGGGTCAACCCCGGCATAGCAATTGACTATGCCGAAGCTGACCCCGAAAAACCACTTCTTTCCCTCAGACCCTCTGTTGAAAAGCTGAAGAGGGATACAGGCTGGAAGCCTGAGATACCCTTTACTTAAAAATGTTTGACAGCTTGGCCAGAGGTCCCACAGCGGCCTGCAGATCGTTTATTGCCTTGTTCAGTCCTTCAAAATCAATATCCGAGATGTTCTTTACCGCCTTGGTAAGCTGTTCTGAATTCTCTATCACCATATTATTCATATTATCGCTGGTCGCGGTAATGCTGCTTGTCATGGTATTGATGCTGTCCATTTCCTGATTGATCTTTGACAATGCATCCTGAGCCATGACTATGGTCTCGTTGGCAGTCGTAAGGGTAGTTACCGCAACGGGGACTATCATAAAGGACACGATGCCCATTATCACAACCAGCAGGAAGATGAATATGGATGTTGCCTTCTGATACTTTGCCTCCTTTTTTTCAAACTCCAGAAGCTCCTTTAAGAGTTCTGTTGCCTCCTTGTCGTTTACTGACTTTGCTGCTTCTTCGCTCATAATTTGTTTCCTTCCTTTCTTTTTTTATTATTTTTAATTCCCTGCGGAAAAGCAAAGTTTTCCGTGGGAGTAGATCCGAAAAAGATCCTTCGCAGCGCTCAGGATGACAGGGGCTGCGCTCAGGATGACAGGGGCAGCGCTCAGGATGACAGGGGCTGCGCTCAGGAAGCCTCAATGTATCCTCAGTCCCCTGGGATAATGGTTCTTTATTAAACGGCCGTCATATTTTCCCCAGCCGAGGCTCATACCCATAAAGCTTATCAGGCACCACCCCTTTGAATCTCTGTATTCGAGATATTCCCCGGAGAGGGCTTCGCCACGGAGAAAGCTGAGTGCGGTGCTATCATCGGGAAGCTCAGCCCTTATCTTTACCTCATCCGGACAGAGGAAGAGGGCGAGGGCGTGGGAAGGCTCGAAACGTTTATTCTTAAGGGTTCCGAGATGGAGCCCCGGCCTCAGCACCTTTAGGTTTTTAATTCCGGGCATAAGGGTATTTGATAAATAAAGCTGTTCTCCGAATGAGAAGATAAGCCCTTCGGAGAAAAGCCTTGAAAAGGCCGTTCCGTTTTCATTGCCGGGAGCCTCAGTAATCCCGGCCATCTCCCGGAATTCCCGGAATAGCTTCTGCTCACTGTCCGGAGCCTTGATAATGCTTCCGCCTGATGAACGTCTGATGCCGGGAGAGGGCTCAATGCCGGCAGGGGAGAGACTTCCCTTTCTTTTTAATACTGCAAAAAAATGCCCCTCGCCTTTTATCCTGTGGGGATAGAGCCGGACACCGTAAAACACCCTTTCCCCATGTGTCCTGACCGGAGTTTTTATGAAGCCGTCAGGGAGGGGACGCAGGATATCGGGATCGATAATGCCGAAATCCTCTTCGTCCTCCAGAAAACGCTCTATGCTGCCCTCATTTTCCGCTCTGTTAAAGGTGCAGGTGGAGTACACGATAATGCCGCCGGGGGCAAGCATTTTCGCGGCTTCCTTAAGGATCATATCCTGCCTTGAAGCACAGCGCACGGTGTTTTCAACACTCCACTCTTTTACAGCATCGGGATTCTTCCTGAACATTCCCTCACCGGAGCAGGGCGCGTCAACCAGGATCCTGTCAAAATAGCCCGGGAAAAAACCGGAGAGCCTTTCCGGGGATTCGGAGGTTACAAGGGTATTTGAGATACCCATTCTCTCGATATTAAGAGACAGGATCTTTGCGCGGGACAGAACCGGTTCATTTGCAACAAGAAGCCCCGTATTCTGCATGAGCTCCGCGATCTCCGTGCTCTTGCCCCCGGGAGCGGCGCAGAGATCGAGAACACGCATTTCAGGCTTCACATCAAGCCAGCAAACAGGCGCCATTGCGCTCGCTTCCTGGATATAATATGCACCGGCTTCGTGAAGCGGATGCTTGCCGGGTTTATTATCTCCGTTATAATAGCGGCCGCTTTCGCACCATTCCACATTTTCAAGCGAAAAAAGGCTCTTTAGATCCGTAAGGGGTGCCTTAAGGGATCTTTTTTTCAGACTGTTGATCCTCAGGGACTTACTGCTTTCGCAGTCATATGAGGACAAAAAAGCCTTTAGATCGGCCTCATCAAGTTCATCCATCATCCGTTTCTTAAATTCTTCCGGCAACTCTTTAATCAGCATTTGTATATTTTACCATAAATATCTTATAATGATGAAATCAGTATCAAACGTCCGGGCAAGGCACCCCAGTGATTCAGAGGGTACCCACTCTGTCATTCAGAGAGTACCCACTCTGTCATTCTGAGGGCGTAGCCCGAAGAATCTTCCACCGGCTTCAGAGGATTCTTCGCCCCGCTCAGAATGACAAAAGGATCTGTTCATAAATCCGGTTACAGGGAGAATTTGGAGAGAATTAATCATGGAGAGAAAAAGAAGTTCATTTTCAGGTTCAATAGGATTCGTGCTGTCGGCTGCCGGCAGTGCGGTAGGTCTCGGGAATCTGTGGAGGTTCCCCTATCTTGCGGCAAAAAACGGCGGAGGCTTATTCCTGATCGTATATCTCGTGCTGGCGCTGACCTTTGGCTTTACCCTGCTCGTTACGGAGGTGGCCATCGGCCGTAATACCAGGCACAGTCCCTTAAGTGCATATGCATACCTTAATAAAAAATGGGCCTGGTTGGGCATTTTCGGAGTGCTGGTTCCCTTTATGATCCTGCCCTATTACTGCGCCATAGGCGGCTGGGTTATGAAGTACTGCACGGTATATCTGACCGGAAGATCCTTAGATGCTGTGGAGGAAGGATATTTCGGAGCTTATATAACCGGTGTTTCACAGCCGGTAATCTATATGGCTGTATTTGTACTGCTCACATCCTTTGTAATATACAGGGGGATAAATAAGGGAATAGAGCGGCTGTCAAAGATATTGATGCCGGTACTCGTGATCATAGTCGTAATGATCGCCGCCTTTGCCGTAACACTTAAGCACGATGACGGAAGCGGAATGCGTACGGGACTGCAGGGATTAAGAATCTATCTTGTCCCGGATTTAAGCGGCCTTACCCTTAAGGGCTTATTTAAGGTGCTTTTAGACGCTATGGGACAGCTCTTTTATTCCATAAGTGTGGCTATGGGAATAATGATCTCATACGGATCCTATCTCGGAGACGACAATGATCTTGTAAAGGGGGTCAGCCAGATTGAGTTTTTTGATACGGCTGTGGCATTTCTCGCCGGGATAATGACCATCCTTCCGATCTATGTATTTATGGGAAGAGAGGGTATGGATGCCTCCGGCCCGTCCCTTCTCTTCATATCAATGCCGAAGGTCTTTCAGTCAATGGGCGTCGCCGGAGCCCTCCTCGGGAGTCTTTTCTTCGTTATGGTGTTTCTTGCGGCCTTAACAAGCTCGATCTCCCTTATGGAAGCCGTTGTCTCATCCATAATGGAGGAATTCAGGATATCGAGAAAGAAGGCTACGGTAATTGAGGGCGCGATAGCCCTTATTATAGGAGTTGCAGTGTGCCTGGGCTATAATCTTCTTTATTTCGAGCTTCCCCTTCCAAACGGTACCACCGGGCAGATTCTGGATATTATGGACTATATCAGCAATAACATCCTTATGCCGGTTGCCGCAATCGGAACCTGCCTCCTTATCGGCTGGTTCGTAAAGCCGGATATGGTCATTAAGGAAGCCACAAAGAACGGGGAAGTTTTCAGGAATGAATCCCTGTATGTGCTGATGGTAAAATTCGTGGCGCCGGTGCTGCTTTCCCTTCTCTTCCTGAAATCCATCGGATTGATGTGACAAGACCCTTCGGGCGCAGCCCTCAGGATGACATCTGTGCAAGGCGCAGCCCTCAGGATGACATCTGTGCAAGGCGCAGCCCTCATACTATGATTCGGACGCCAAAAGTCACATTTTGATTAAACACGGATTGTTCCGTGCTA